>JALYUM010000129.1 GCA_030853745.1 Pseudomonadota bacterium
AGATTTCCTCGGAACGGTACTGCTTTGCTCAAACTGGACGGACCATTCCTGCCAGCGTGAAAAATTGGCCGGCGAGCGACATGGTCTCGGCGCCGTCGATCGCGAACTGGCCCTTGCGGATCATGTGCATTAGCTCAATGCCGGCAAGCACGGAGCTGGCGGACCGGAACGATTTGAAGTTGAGCATCGGCTTGGTCACCCGCTTAATGGCGCGATGGTCCTGCTCGACAATGTTGTTGAGGTATTTAACCTGGCGCACCAGGATCGGCTTGTCTCGGCCGACGTTGATTGCATCGATGGCCGCCTTGTTCGCGCCGCTCTTGTCCATCACGACTTTGTCTGGATCGCCGTTCGATCCCATGGCCTTGTCAAAAAAGCGTTTCGCCGCAGCCATGTCGCGCTTCGCCGTCAGCAGGAAATCGATTGTCTTGCCGTGCTTGTCGACGGCGCGGTAGAGGTATTTCCAGACCCCCTTGACCTTGATGTAAGTCTCGTCCATGCGCCAGCTGCCGCCGACCGGGTGCTTGTGTTTGCGGGCCATCTTCTCAATGAGCGGCAGGAAACGGATCGCCCAGCGGTTGATCGTCGAATGGTCGACTGACACACCGCGCTCTTCCATCATTTCTTCCAAATGTCGATAGCTCAGCGGATATGCCGCATACCAACGGATGCACACCATGATCACGTCGATCGGAAAACGCATTCCTTTGAAGTTGAGCATGTCGATTCGTCCTGGGCCGGGTGGCGCAGCTTACATGATCTACGCCGCCGCACTGGTTAATGCGACAGAACCATCGAACATATCGCAGAGGAAGAAATCTCGTTCAACGTGCCGCACTGGTAAAAGTTTTTCCCGTTTGCCGGCTCGTTCGGGTGCCACGGTCGCCAGTTCGGCCGGCGTCGGCTCGATGGCAGAGGGGCGGGGTGCCTCTACGCTATCGAACAGGTTTGTCTGGCCGCGTGCTGCGGCCGCTGCTAAAGCTGCGTCGGCGCGAGCCTGGAGGTTCGCCATTGCATCAGGCTTTTTCGCGGTCATACAGTCCCCCTGGAATCAAGCCAATCGTAAGCTGTGGACTCGGCGTCAGCATATGCCTCGGCCAGCTGGTAAGCGTGGTAAGCGTCAGCCGGCCGCGCAGAAGCTGCCATCATCATCCAGTGGCTACGCTCTTGCTCGTTGCATTCGTTCCACCAAGTCATGCCGGCATCCGGCTCGGCGACAACAGGAAAGACGCCGCCGCCGGCTTCTTCGTCATCTTCAAGCAATCGCAGTCGCCAACCGCCGCCCAGCTCGGTAGAGCGGGGCTCGATTTGATAGCTGTACTTAGTGGTAGTCATCCCGGCGCCTTCCGATTCTTGGCCACGGTCTGGTGGACGATATCGAGGGCGTGCTGTACGACTTCCTTACGGGTGGTCATATCCCATTGCGCCATGAGTTCCGCGAGCTGGCCAGCCTGGGGCGGGTCTAGGAAAAAATCTAACCTGGTGGCGCCTTGCGCGGCTCGGCTCTGCCGGCTTTGCCGGCTGCGCTCGATGGGGGGCAACTGCTCGCCCGATCCTGCCGGCCGACCGGCGCGGCGTTTTGGTTCATCCATGATTTACAGCCCTAAAGTGCTCCTGAATTTAGATAATGTACCTGACATGGTGACCGGTCACAATAATTATTTTCGAATTTTACATAAAGCCCGTTTGACGCTGTCGATAGCACAATAATATTTTCGCAGCCGGGTTCAATAAATCACCGGAAGTTCATGTGTCATGCTTAATACACAAGCAGAAACTAATTGAATAGGGTGTCTTAATGCCTACGGGAAATCAGAGCAGCATAAATTACGGTAAAAGTCATTCGTTTTGCTTATGCGCAATGAATCTAAAATTCTGTCAATAATGTTTCTAAAGCCCGCCGATTTAGGGTAACGCACATGTAAGGAGAAATGAATTCAGCTTTAAGAAACTACCCTACAACTGATGAATGTCATTTCCTTGTGGTAAGTTTTTATGCACATTGCATAAACTAGATTTTGTGTAGTAATGCCTAAAGTCAACTACGTTAGTATTTGGTGCAATATTGATTAGTCTTAAGTAGGTCAGCTTAATATGCGTCAAGATTTGTCTAAGGACTGCATAAAACATACAGCCTCAAATAAAGCACTCAAGGTATTTACTATTTGCAAATGATTGTGTATGCTTTTGATAATTATTTCATCCAGGAAATCTACATGAGAATTTTTAGAATAGCGTTCACTCTTCTGCTAACACTTGTCATATTTTTTCCTGTAATGAGCTGGGCTCAAACAAATTATCCTGATAATTGTCGCCAAAAAGGTGGCGCTGACGTTTGTAGGCCCGTATCTGTCGATGCAAATAAAACGTACGATTACATCGATTCTGTTTATGTTAGCGGCCCCCCAATGTTGGATCGCCCAATAGGAGGTTTCGCGTCGATAGGAGATGCAGAGGCGTTTTACGGGAGAAGCTATTTCGACAAGCCTTGCGGAAACGGTAGTTGGACGTTCGTTCATCCTTGGACAGCTCTACCACCTACCCTTGGCTCCGTGAACAATGAATCGGCTGATATGCGTGCCGAGTTCGAAAATGGTGACCAGTGTGTACAGATGTTGCCACACTATCCCACCATGTATCGGGGTAATGGGGTACGTTGTCCGGTCCACTTTGAAATGAAATCAACTGCTAATGGCGGTTCTTACTGTGAAGGAAAGGCGTTCTCAAAGACCAAGTGCAACACCTTTCCTGTAAGGTGCCGCCATGGCGAAAATCTACAAACATCTGACTACCCAGGAGCGCGCTGTTATCATGACCATGCGCGACGATGCGTGCTCCATCCGATCTATTGCTAAACGCCTTTGCCGTTCACCCGGCACGATCAGCCGCGAGATCAAGCGCGCTGTTGACAATGGTGTCTACGACGCCAACGTGGCTCATATTCAATGCCACGCCCGCCGCCTGCTGCCACGACGTCTTCCAAAACTGCATGTCGACGGCGCCCTGTTCCAGGTGGTCCGCAATCAGCTAAAACTGCTCTGGTCGCCACAGCAAATTGCGCTCAAACTGAAGGCCCTTTGGCCCAACAATTCTGAGAAATCTGTGTCCCACGAGACCATCTACAACGCCATCTACATGCACCCGCGCGGCGAACTTAAACGCGAGTTGATCGGCTACCTTCGCCACCACAATCAAGTCCGCAAACCGCGCAGCCGTGGTGACGACCGGCGCTACCAGATCCAGGACATGCAGAGCATCCATATCCGTCCTGCAGAGGTCGAGGATCGCCTTATTCCTGGCCACTGGGAGGGCGACCTGATCAAGGGCGCTGGCAACCGCTCCTCGGTCGGCACTCTGGTCGAACGCACGACGGGATTTGTGGTGCTGGCCAAAATGGACAACGCCACGACCAAGACCGTCGTCGACAGCTTTGCGGCCGTGCTCAACAGAGAGCCGGCGGCCATGCGCAAGACCATGACTTACGATCAGGGGCGCGAGATGCACGGACATAAAATCCTCACTGAACGCACCGGCGTCCAGGTCTATTTCGCTGACCCGCACAGCCCGTGGCAGCGTGGATCAAACGAGAACACAAATGGCCTGCTACGGCAGTACATGCCCAAGGGATCGGACCTATCGATTTACTCGCAGGACGATCTCGATGCCATCGCCCTGTCGCTTAATACGCGGCCACGCGCAAGGCTAAATGCTGACTCGCCACTGGTTGTTTATACTCGCCATATAGCATTGCTCCAACATTCAACGGACACTGTGAATTAACCCAGTGTTGCGCTTAATTCTTGAAACCGCC
>JALYUM010000186.1 GCA_030853745.1 Pseudomonadota bacterium
GCCAACAGCCAACAGCCAACAGCCGGCCACCAACGGCCAACCGCCAGCCACCCCAGCCCCACCCACTAACCAACGCCGTGCCCTACCACGCGTGCATCAGCCGCACCGGGTCCTCCGGCACGACACGACCATATTTTCCCTATTCCGAGAACGACATGATGCCGTGTCACCACCGGTTCATTGTCTCAAGCAAGCGTCTGTAAAACGCCATTTCGACAGCCCCCGCATCCCCGTTCTTCCTCTCATCATCCACACGATCACCCCGCACCAATCGCACACATTCTGGTTGCACCGCAGCAACACTCAAAGTTACCTGAAAGGAATAGTACTTGAACTAAAGCAGTAAATTCAGTAACCTTCGGCTGTCCGCTTCTAAAAAAGCGGTAAAAGCAACATAAGCAGTAAATTCGCTACCGCCAGTCCGGCGGCCACCTGAAGGAGCCAACGTGAACCGTATCATCGCCATCCTGACAATCTTGCTGTTGCAGCTCTGCTGTATGCAAGTTGCATCTTCCGCCGAAAACACCGTGACGGTCGCCTTGCATGCTTTCAAGGTCGTCGCTGCCGGCAACAACGGTACCAATCTTGTTGCCACTACCGAAGCCATGCCGGGCGACACCATTGAATACCAGGTTACCTACAGCAATAACGGAACCAAGCCGGCCCGCGACGTGCTCGCCATGCTGCCGATGCCGCAGGGCGGCGTCAGCTACGTTGCCGACAGCGCGTTCCCGGTTGCCGTTCAGGCCAGCATCGACGGCACAACTTTTGCGCCGATGCCGCTGAAACGTACCGTCAAGCGCGACGGCAAGCAGATCACCGAAGTTGTTCTCGTCTCCGAATACCGTTTTTTACGCTGGAAGCTCGGTGACATCCCGCCAGGCGCCAGCGCCACTGTCAGCTCCCGCATGCGCCTGGACAGCGCTCCTGTCAACAACGTTCGTTCATAAAAGGTAGATCACCATGAAACCTGTCTCCTCCCGTAATGCCGTTGCGCTCGCCATCGCCATGGCAGCCGCGTATGGCACGCAAGCCCACGCCGCTACAGCTGCGGGCACCACCATCACCAACCAGGCATCGGCTACCTACGTCGATTCCACTTCCACGGCGCGCAGCGCCACGTCGAACACGGTGATCACTACGGTGCAGCAAGTCGCAGCCATTAGTCTGTCGGCAGCTGCCGCCAAGAACGCGGCGCCAGGCGCCCAGGTGGTATATGCAACGTCGATCACCAATAACGGTAACGGCGCCGATATCTTTGCGCTCTCTACCAGCAACAGCGGCGCGTATTCGATGACCGGCGTGGTGTTCTACGCCGACGCCAACGGCGACGGCATTGCCGATAATGCCACTCCGGTCACCACCACGGGCAGCCTGGCGCCTGGCGCGGTGTTTCGCGTCGTCGCCGTGGCAACCTTGCCGGCGAACGCCACCAACGGGTCCACGAATAATCTGGTCGTCACCGCCACCAGTGGCTTCAATGGCGCCGTCACCGCCAGCGTGACCGATACCACCACCGTGCTGACCGGCGCCGCGATCGATATCACCGCCAATTCGTCCGGCCCGGGCGCACCGGGTGCAGGTCCGGGTGTGGAAGCGTCGGCAGTCGCTACCAATACCACCACCGCCGGCACCACGACCCGCTTCACGATGTACCTGAATAATACCGGCGGCAGTGCCGACACGTTCACCCTGGCAGGGTCTTCCGACCCTACCTTCGGCGCCACCACGCTGCCAAGTGGCTGGACCGTCGTGTTCCGCGATTCAAATGGCCAAATCATCACCAGCGCCACTGCCAATGCTGGCACCGCAGCGCTGGTGTACGCCGATGTTACGGTCGCTCCGGGTGCACCGGATGGCACCACCGACGTCTACTTCCGCGCTTTGTCGCCAACGTCGGGTGTGAACGACCGCATTCACGATGCCGTCACCGTCGTCACTGCCGGCCCGCAAATTACGCTGACCAAAACGCAGGCACTCGATGCCAACTGCGACGGTATCGCCGATACGCCTTTCAGCAACGCCAACATCACTACCGGTGCAGTGCCTGGCGCGTGCATCCGCTACGAAATCACGGCGACCAATGTCGGTATCACCAACGTGACGGCAGTCGTCATCAGCGACAACATCCCGGTCAACACCGTGTATCACGCAACCGTGGTGGCAACCACTACGCAAGGCGCCGTCGTCACGCCGCTGGCCAACAGCGCCGGTACCGTGGTCGACGCCGTTGGCGTGTTGAACCCGTCGCAGTCGGCCAAGTTGTCGTTCGGCGTACGCATCACCCCGTAAGCAGCAGCGCTTGAAGCCGGGCCGCACAGGCGGCCCGGTCAACCGATCAATTTTTCAGATGCAGCCCACGCCATGAAACAACAGTTACGTTACCTCGCTCTGTACTGCCTGTTCATCGTGCTGGCCTGCTTCAGCATTGCAGCCTCCGCGACCATCGTCAACCAAGCCAGCGTGACGTACGCCGACCCGAAGAATGGCAATGTCAACAAGCCTTCCAACGAAGTCAGGACGGTGCTGCAGGAAACCATCAGCTACTACACCAGCGCCAGCTTCGACCGCGAAGCGCGGGTTACCGCCAGCGGTACGCGCCTTTACGTGCAGGCCAGCGCGCCGGCCTGCGACATCAAACCAGACACCATCGAGAAGATCGTCATCAGGATGACCTCGACGCGGCTCGCCAGCAGCCGCGACTTTACCGCCATCGAAACCGCACCGGACAGCGGCATCTTCCGCATCGAATCGGACGCTATTGCGAATAGTTCGGAAGGCGCCAAAAGTGCGCTGGCCGCGGCCACCAAAGCCGCCGGAAAAACGGACGACGAGGGTAATACTGTTATTGGCGTGAACGCGGGCAGCGACAACGCGCTCTACGTTGCCGACAACGATACCTTGACCGCTACCATCATGGGTTGCGGCACGGGCCGTACGCAAACCTCGATTCTGATCGACCCTGCCGGTGTGGTTTTCGACAGCAAAACCGGCGTCGTGCTGGCCGGGGCACGCGTCAGCCTGATCGACGTTACCGGCGCAGGCAATGGCGGCACGCCAGGCGGCGCTGCACGGGTGTTCGATTTCGATGGCGTCACGGCGCTCCCGAGCACAGTCGTTACCGGCGCCGATGGCATGTACCAATTTCCGCTGGTGAGCGCCAGTGTGTACCGCCTGGCAGTCATCCCGCCAAAGAACTATCTCTTCCCCAGCAAAATCGCCGCCGGCAAACTGGCCGGCGGCCATACGATCAACCCAAGCGGATCGTACGGCGCCGAGTTCGTCGTCAGCGCCCTGACCGGTGCAGTTGTCGTCGATCTTCCTGTGGACACTACGCCCGGCCTGATTTACATCGAAAAGCTGGCCTCCCGCGCCACCGCGGAAGTGGGCGACTTTGTCGATTACACGGTCAAAGTTCACAACGCGGTCGAGATGGCACTGACCGGTGTGTCGGTCGACGACAATCTGCCGGCCGGGTTCAGCCTGGCGCCAGGCACCGTGCGGGTCGATGGTGTCAAGGTGCCCGATCCGACAGGTGCGCGCGGTCCCGGTCTGCGCTTCGACGTGGGCACCGTGCCGGCCACCGGCAGCGTCACGCTGCAGTACCGCGCCCGTATCGGCGCGGGCGCTTTGCAGGGCGACGGCATCAACCGCGCCAGCGCCACCAGCACTGCGCCACTGATTCTGTCGAGCGTGGAGGCTGCAGCCAGGGTCAAGGTCACGCCGGGTGTGTTCAGCGCGAAGGGTTATATCGTGGGCCAGGTGTATGCAGATTGCGACGCCAATGGCCTGCGCGATGCGACTGAGCCGGGGATTCCGGGCGTGCGCATCTACCTGGAAGACGGCAGCTTCTCGATCACCGATGCCGATGGCCGCTACAGCTTTGCCGATCTGCGGGCCCGTACCCACATCGCCAAACTCGACACCATCACGCTGCCGCAAGGCGCCGCACTGGCCATCCTGGACCTGCGTAACAGCGGCGATGCCGGCAGCCGTTTCGTCGATCTGAAAAACGGTGAACTGGCCAAGGCAGATTTTGCCGTCAGCACCTGCAACCCGGAGCTGCGCGCCGCCATCGCCGCCCGCCGCAACGCGGTCAAAGAGAGCGAACGCAAAGCTGCCGCCACCATTGCCGCTGCTGCTGCGCCAGTGGCTGTAAAAGCTGCTGCGGTGTCGCTCGACACGCTTGACAATACCCTCGGCTTCGTCGATCTGGTCGACGGCGTGGTGCTGCCGTCGGCATCCTCCACGGTGCGCGTCAAAGGCGGCGCCGGCGCCACGTTTGCGCTCAAAGTGAACGGCGCCACGGCTTCCGAAAAAATCATCGGCCAGCGCAGCACGAACGCGGCGCATCAGCTGGAAGTGTGGGAATTCGTCGGCGTCGCCCTGCAGCCAGGCGTGAATGTGCTGGAAGTGGCGCAGGTCGACAGCTTTGGCAACCCCCGTGGCAGCCGTAGCGTCAAGGTGGTGGTGCCGGGCAAGCTGGCAAAAATTCACCTCACCCTCGACAAGCCAGGTGTCTCGGCCGACGGCAAGAGCCTGGCCAGCCTGCACGTCAGACTGGAAGACGCCGACGGCGTGGCAGTCACCGAACGCACCGGACTGACCCTCGACACCAACGGCGGCGAATGGCAGCAAAAGGATATCGACCCACGCACGCCCGGCTTGCAATTGTTTGTCGAAGGCGGCGCCATCGACGTTACGCTGCGCGCCCCGATGGCGCCGGTCGAAGCCCGGATCAAGGCCTTCAGCGGCACCGTGGAAGCCGCGACCCGCGTAGATTTTGTACCTGACCTGCGCCCATTGGTGGGCGCAGGCGTGTTCGATGGCGCCATCAGCCTGAAAAGCATCAGCGGCAATGTCAGCGCACCGAAGCGCGACTTCGACGGCTTCGAAGATCAGCTGCGCCACTTCTCCGGCAACGGCGCCGGCGGCAGCGTCAACGGCGAAATCGGCACCCGTGCGGCCGGCTTCGCGAAAGGGAAAGTGGGCGACAACACGCTGCTGACGATGTCTTACGATTCGGACAAAGCCACCGACACGCCGTTGTTCCGCGACCTCGATCCGGCTGCTTACTACCCAACGTACGGCGACGGTTCGCAGCGCGGTTTCGACGCCCAGTCGACCGGGCGCCTGTACCTGCGCGCCGACCGCGAAAAATCGTGGCTGCTGTATGGCGACTTCACCCCGCCTGGCGTGACGCCGGCGCGTAACCTGGGCGCCTACAACCGCGTCCTGAACGGCCTGCGCCACCACTACGAAAAAGATGGCCTGACGGTCGACTCGTTTGCCAGCCACGACAGCACCCGCCAGGTGGTTACCGAAATCGCCGCGAATGGCACGTCCGGCCCGTACCTGATGGGCGCCGGCACCATGGTGATCAACAGCGAGCGCATCGAAATCATTGTCCGCAGCCGTAACCAGCGCGGCATCATCCTGTCGAACGTGAGCCAGGTGCGCTACGCCGACTACGACATCGAGCCTTTGACCGGCCGCATCCTGTTCCGCGCACCCGTGGCCAGCCTGGACGCTGATCTGAACCCGGTATCGATCCGCATCAGCTACGAAGTCGACCAGGGCAGCCCGCAGTTCTGGGTGGCCGGCAGCGCCGCGCAGTACAAAGTGACGGACATGATCGACGTCGGCGGCAGCTACGTCGACGACAAGAACCCGGTCGCTGCCACCACCATGATGAGCGCGAACGTGACCGTCAAGCCGGACGCCAGCACCGTCATCATTGCCGAAGTGGCGAAGATGGACAAGATGGACCTGGAAGGCCGCGCTGCCCGCATCGACGCTACCCGCAAGGACGGCAAACTCGACACCCACGTGTATGCCGGCCGTGCCGGTGTCAACTTCGACAATCCATCGGCCAGCTTGCCAAAGGGCCGCGCAGAAGCCGGCATCAATACTGTCTACCGCGTCAACGAGCAGATCTCGTTTGGCGGCGAGCTGATTCACACGGCCGACCTGCTCACCGGTGCATCGCGCGATGGCCTCCAGCTGAACGCCGGCTATGCTTTCGGCAGTGGCCTGCGCGCTGAAATCGGTGTGCGCCACGCGCAGGAAACGCCCGCCGACGCCGTCGGCAACAACCAGACGGTCACGCAGCCCGACCTGACCAGCGTGCGTGCCAAGGTATCGGCCCAGGTGCCTGGCCTGCCGCAAGCGAGCGTGTTTGCCGAAGCCGAACAGGATGTGCGCGATTCAAGCCGCCGCATGGTGGCGCTGGGTGGCGATTACCGCATGGCTGGCGGCAGCCGCCTGTATGGCCGCCATGAGTTGATCAGCAGCCTCGGTTCGAACTACGCCCTGAACGACGGCCAGCAACGCAACGCCACCGTGTTCGGTATCGACTCCGACTACATGAAAGACGGCCGCGTATTTTCCGAATACCGCGCCCGCGGCGCCGCGCTGGATGGCCGCCAGGCGGAAGCTGCCGTCGGTCTGCGCAACCTGTTCACCGTCGCCGACGGCGTGCGCGTGAACACCAGCCTTGAGCGCGTCAAAGTGATGGCAGGGTCCAACGCCAACGAAGCGATTGCCGTCACCGGCGCCATCGAATACAACCGCACGCCGGAGTTCAAGGCGAATACCCGCCTGGAGCTGCGTCACGCCGTGGACAGCGACAATGTGCTGTCGACGGTCGGCCTGGCCTATCGCCTCAGCGATACCTGGAGCCTGCTGGGCAAGAACACGCTGGCCGCGATCCAGAGCCGTGCCAGCAACAGTACCCGCCTGACCGACCTGCTGCAAAGCGGCGTCGCTTTCCGCGCACTGGAAACGCTGGGCTGGAACGGCCTGGCCAAGTACGAGTACAAGGTCGAACAGGACAATGGCTTTGCAGATCTGAAGCGCGCCGTGCACAGCGTCGCCGTCAGCGCCAACTGGCAGCCGACCCGCGAAAGCGTCTTCACCGCACGCTATGCCGCGAAAATTGCGCGTGACCGCTCTGCCGGCCTCGATACCCGCTCGAGCGCCCAGCTGATCGGTGCCCGCATGGCGCATGACATCGGCAAGGATTGGAACGTCGGCGTCATTGGCCAGATGCTGGTCGAAGGCGGCACCCGCGCGCGCCAGTTCGGCGCCGGCATCGAAGCAGGCTACCAGGTCCGTAAAAATACCTGGGTCTCGGCCGGCTACAATTTCCTCGGCTTCAAGGAGCCGGACCTGTCCAACGCCGACGCAACGTCGCGGGGCATCTATGTCCGTCTGCGCATGAAATTCGACGAACATTCGCTGACAGATCTGTTGTCGGCACCGGCACTGTAATCAAGGGAGCCCCATGACTTCTACCACCAAATTTTTTGTTTTGTTTCTGGTCTGCCTGTTGAAAGTAATGCCCGCCAGTGCGGCCTGCGTTACCGGCGCCTGCGTCACGGCAGGTCCGCGCCTGGCCAGTGTCAGCACGACGCAAGCCGCGTTGCTCAATCCTGTACTGGGCGGCCTGCTCGGCACGAACGTGAACCTGAATGTCGTCGACTGGAACGGGCTGGCCACCGGCGACGTGAATGCGCTGGCCTTTCTGAATGCACTGCAGGCCCAGACCGGCGTGTCCTCGCCGCAGCAGGCGCTGAACGCCAGCGTCACCGTGGCGCAGATCACCCAGGCGCTGCAGACGGCGGCGCTGTCGCAGGGGAACACTGCGCTGTCGAATACGCTGTCGAACACCATTTCGCAGGTGACTGGCGCGGGCGGTACGGTGAGAGTAGGGGACCTGTTGAAAGTGAACGTGGACCCGGGCGGCCTGGCCACGACGTCCGTGAATGCGCTCGACGTGCTGACCGGCTCGGCCGAACTGTACAACCAGAAAAATGTGCTGACCACGCCGACGCCCATCAGCGTATCCGGCAATGCGCTCGGCCTCGGCAGCCTGATCAACAACGTGGCGCTGTATGTGCAGGCGGTGGAGCCGCCGGTGATGATCTGCGGCGCCACCGGCACGACATTTCACTCGGCGGCAATCAGGCTTAAACTCAAACTGGACCTGGTCACGTTGAGTCCTGTCACCAGCTTGCTGACGGCGCTGCCGGGCGTGAATAACGCGTCGATCGCGATCGGCAAACTCGATATTTACCTGGAAGTGGCGCGTGCCGAGGGCAGCCTGGGTGCGGTCGATGCTGTCACCAAGGCCGTCACGGTGCAGGCTGCGCCGGGCATTGCGGATGTCTATATCGGCACCATGCTCGACAGCGTGTTTTTCAACCGCAGCCACGTGTTGAACGCCTCTACCGACCTCGATTACGGCACCATCGGTTCGCTGGCGCTGAATGCCCTGAACGTTGCCATCGAAGTCAAAAGTGCGACGCGCGGCCAGGCGCCGTTTGCGTCGACGCTGAATTTTACCGGACCGTATCCGCAGACGCGCACCATTAGCACCAGCAGCACTTTTACGACCAACCTTGCCAACAGCCTGGTTTCCAACCTGAGCCTGCGCACCACGCCGTCGCTGGGTTTGCTGGATGCGGTGGTGCTGCCGGTGCTGAAAACCGTTGTCACCGGGGCGCTGACGCCAGTCATCGCACCGGTATTATCCGGCATCGCCGACCCGCTGCTGCAGTCGCTCGGCATTGGCCTCGGCCAGGCAGTCATCACGGTGAACGGCATCTGCTCGGCCTGCGACGATTTCAAACTCACCAAGGCAGTCGACAAGGCCGACGCCGCCCCGGGCAGCCTGATTACCTACACGCTCACTTACCAGAACAGCGGCACCACCATTCTCACCGGCCTGAAAGTACTCGACACCACGCCGGGATTCACCGTGTATGCCGAGGGCGCGTGCGGCACGCTGGGCTCCGGCCTGACTGCCTGCACCATCAATACCCAACCGGCGGTGGGCGCCACCGGTGCGCTGGAATGGCGTTTTACCGGCGCGCTGCAACCCGGTGCCACCGGCACCGTCACATTCAAGGCAAAGGTGCAATGATGGGAGCTTATATTCAGCAAGGTTTGATGGCGGCGGCGCACGCGACGCCGCCCCGGTTTGCCGATTGCCAGAAGTGCGGCAAGCTCACGCTGCAAACAGGCGGTCCACTGTGCCAGGATCGCGCGCAGTGTCACGGCGTGATCGTCCACATCCGCGCCATCGCGGAAACCGAGCGTGGCGCGGTCGCGGCCAAGCCAGGTCAGTAACTGCTGCGGATTGTCGATCGTCACGGTCTGATTTTCGACGTTTGCGCCGGGATGCAAAATCTGGCCGATGCCTGTCCTGAAGGGCATACTCGTGGTTGCGAAAACCTCGCCCATCCGCCGGCTATCTGGGGAGGGCTGGTGCGCGTTTGCGGAAGCGGAGGTTGGCGTCCATGCTTGCATCCGCCTGCCATCCGGCCGCGCTGTAAAAGCGTGCGGCGCGGGTGTCGCGGCCGGTTTCGAGCGTGACCACCGAATGCCCAAGGGCGAACAACCAGTCCGCCGCGAGATCCAGCAGCCGCCGGCCGATCCCCATGCCTTCATGGGTGGGCGCGACAAACAGCGCCCAGATGCTGGCGTCATCGCGGCTGGCGTACGCAAAGCCGACAATGCGATAGTCGATGAGGCATACCCAACCGTACCCGAGCAGGTCGAGGTAGTCGTGGTACATCTGCGGCGTGACCTTGCTGCGGTCACGCAGGACGTTCTCGGTGACGTCCAGGCGAATGGCGGACATGGCTGGAATATCGGCCGGTTCGGCGCGGCGAAAGTGGAGGGCAGCAGCAGGGGAGAGGGGCATCGTCGCACCATGGTTGGTCGTGATCGAACCATGGTAAGCGACAATCGTTGCGGTGGGCGGAAATGCATTCACCCAGCCAGGGCGGTGCCTGGCTGGCTGGCTGGCTGTTTAAGCGTCAGTCTTTTTTCTCGTAGATTTTATCGAACACGCCGCCGTCGGCAAAGTGGGTTTTTTGCGCCTTCGCCCAACTGCCGGCCACATCGCCGATCGTGAACAGTTTTACCTTCGCCAGGTTATTGGCATATTTTGCCGCGGCCTTTGGCGTCGCCGGACGGTAGTAATTTTTCGCGATGATGTCCTGGGCGGCATCGGTGTAGAGAAATTGCAGATAAGCCTCCGCCACTTTGCGGGTGCCGCGCTTGTCGACGACCTTGTCGACCACTGCCACCGGCGGCTCGGCCAGAATGCTGACCGACGGCGTGATGATGTCGAATTTGCCCGGTCCCAGTTCCTTGACGGCCAGGTAGGCCTCGTTTTCCCATGCGATCAGCACGTCGCCGATGCCGCGTTCGACAAAGGTGGTGGTGGCGCCGCGGGCACCGGAGTCGAGCACTGGCACATTCTTGTACAGCTTCGACAGGAACGCGGTGGCCGACGCTTCCGTGCCGCCCGGTTGTTTCAAGGCGTAGCCCCACGCCGCCAGGTGATTCCAGCGTGCGCCACCCGAGGTTTTCGGGTTCGGGGTGATGACTGCCACGCCCGGTTTGATCAGGTCGCCCCAGTCCTTGATCCCTTTTGGATTGCCCTTGCGGACCAAAAATACGATGGTCGATGTGTACGGCGCGCTGTTGTGGGCTTCGCGCTTTTGCCAGTCTTTGGCAATCAGGCCGCGTTCGGCCAGCGCATCGATATCGTAGGCCAGCGCCAGCGTGACCACGTCCGCCGGCAGGCCGTCCAGTACCGAGCGGGCCTGCTTGCCGGAGCCGCCATGCGACTGTTTGATGGTCACGGTGTCGCCGGTTTTGGCTTTCCAGTCCCTGGCAAACGCTGCATTGACATCCTGGTACAGCTCGCGGGTCGGGTCGTACGAGACATTGAGCAGCGAGATATCGGCAGCGAAGGCTGGCTGGAACAGCGCGGTGGACAGCGCAGCAGATATCGCAGCGACAGACAACAATTTTTTGGCCAGCATGGCATTCCTCGGTCTGATGATTGTAGGTGGTAACCCGCACAGCGTAGCGGTTCGCCGCACCAAAATGAACGAAGGTTTTCGCTCTGCCATATCTGATTTTCGTTGCGCACGCTGTGCGAAAAAACATCACATTGTCAAAAACTAATTGTTGCGCGTAAAGACCTATTGTTATGCTGGGTTATCCCCCACTAACACTCCCCTTGAAGGATCAGGAATGAACCCACGTTGCCGCACCTTGATGTTTCTGGCCGTTGCCAGCGCCTTTCCCGTTCACGCCGTATTTGCGCAGGAAGTCGTGCCGGCCGCGACTGTTGCAAAGGATGAAGCCGCTGCTGCTGTCACCGGCAAGCTGGAGACCGTTATCGTGACGGCCCAGCGCCGCTCGGAGAACATCAAGGATGTGCCGATGGCGATTACCACGCTGCGTGGCGAGCGCCTCGATACGCTGACTGCCGGCGGCCAGGACATCCGTTTTCTGTCCAGCCGCGCGCCGAGCCTGTCGGTGGAGTCCGACTACGGCCGCTCGTTCCCGCGCTTCTATATCCGCGGCCAGGGCAATACCGATTTCGACCTGAATGCATCGCAGCCGGTGGGCCTGGTGGTGGACGACATCGTGCAGGAAAGCCCGATGTTAAAAGGTTTCCCGGTCTTCGACGTGGACCAGGTGGAAGTGCTGCGCGGCCCGCAGGGCACGCTGTTCGGCCGCAACTCGCCGGCCGGCGTGATCAAGTTCGATTCGGCCAAGCCGACGTTCAAGCTGGAAGGCTATCTGTCGGGCGGCTTCGGTAAAGACGGCGTGAAAAATTTCGAGGGCGTGTACAACCTGCCGATCAGCGATACCGTGGCAGCGCGCCTGTCGCTGCAATCGCAGAACCGCGACGACCGCGTGCACAATCCGCGTCCGACCGGCACGCAGGATCTCGAGGGCTACCACGACAACGCCGGCCGCCTGCAAGTACTGGTGCAGCCGAACAAGGCATTCAGCGCGCTGTTCAATGTGCATGCGCGCAACCTGAACAATAACGCGACGCTGTTCCGCGCCAATATCATCAAGAAGGGCACCAACGACCTGGTCGACAATTTCGACTACGACAGCTACCCGACCGACGGCATCAACGAGCAGACGCTGCGCACCAAAGGCGCCAGTGCGCGCCTGCGCTGGAACCTCGATGGCGTGACGCTGCATTCGATTACCGGCTACGAAGCGGCCCAGTTCTACAGCCGCGCCGATGTCGACGGCGGCTACGGCGCCGTGTACGCGCAGCCGAGCGGCCCGGGTTTCATTCCCTTTGCCGTGGAAACTGCCGACGTGCTGCCGAACCATAAACAGCTGACGCAGGAATTTCGCGCCGAGTCGAATTACGCCAGCCCGCTGCAATGGATCGGTGGATTGTTCTATTTTAAAGAAGACATCCGCATCGACAGCATTTCCTTCGATTCGCTGGCGCCTGGCAATCCGCAAAGCCCGTTCTATGCGACGCAGGCGCAGTCGACCAAATCGTGGGCCGCCTTCGGTTCGCTGAACTACACGGTGACCGAACAATTCAAGGTGCGCGGCGGCCTGCGCTACACCAACGACTCGAAGGATTTTTCCGCATCGCGCATCGAGGCCACCACGGCCGGCCCGTTCACTATCGACCGCGACTCGCATAACATCAGCTGGGATCTGTCCGGCACCTACGCGCTCGACAAGGACACCAACCTGTTCGCGCGCATCGCCACTGGCTACCGCGCCCCGAGCATGCAGGGTCGCCTGAACGGCCTGGCCGACCGCCCATCGTTTGCCGGCGCAGAAAAAGCGCTGTCGTATGAAGCCGGCATCAAGCAGGATCTGTTCGACCAGCGCGCGCGCATCTCGGCCAGCGTATTCCAGTACCGCGTCAAGGACAAACAGTTGACCGCCGGCAGCGGCATCATCAACATGAATCAGTTGCTGAATGCCGACAAGGTAACCGGGCAGGGCGTGGAACTCGACGCGCAGGCCGTGCTGAGCGAAAACTGGCGCGTCAGCCTGGGCGGCAGCTACAACGACACCGAGATCAAGGACAGCGCCCTGTTTGTCCAGCAGTGCGGCAATTTCGCCAACACCGGCGGCCTGGCTGGCTGCACTGTCACCAACGCCGTCGGCCCGTTCCCGGGTACCGTGCGCATCAACGGCAATCCGTTACCGCGTGCGCCTAAATGGCAGAGCAATTTTACTTTGCGCTACAGCATCCCGGTAGGCAACGGCGAGTTCACTGCATCGACCGACTGGGCGTACCGCAGCACCTACAATATGTTCCTGTACGAGGCCAAAGAGTACAAGGCCAAGGCATTGACTGAAGGTGGCGTACGCGCGGCGTACAAGTGGGCGGACGGCAAGTATGAACTGGCAGCATATGGCCGCAACATCACAAACAAGGTGCAAGTGGTGGGCGCGATCGACTTCGATAATCTGACGGGGATTACCAACGAGCCGCGTACGTATGGCGTGCAATTGAAGGCGCTGTTTTAAACGGCGGGCCATCCGGTAAATCACCGTTATTGCCATGAGCGCGCGGCCTGCTGGCCGCGCGTTTTTTAACATTGCGCGTCGGCGCGTCAATTTGATGTAGCGCGCCAACTTAGAAATACTCTGGATGCTGCTGGACCAGGTTTTTCTCGAGCTGGTTGACGGAGGCAAAAATCGCCAGCGTGGGGGCCATGTTCCGTCCGGCATCCCAACAGCGCCACGCATGCGCCATGTCGAACTGGCGGAATTGCAAATCGCCCAGGTCTTTCCACGCGCCTGCCAGCCAGGGATTCGCGGCCAGCACGCTGACGAACATGGGTTTGGCGGCGTCCAGCTGGCCCAGACTCTGGCGGTCGTTCGCCTCGAACAGCGTCAGCATGTATCCCTTGTCGGTTTTTCGCCAGCGCGCTTGCTGCAGGATCGGAATTGCGGCGGTCAGCGCTTCTTTGCCATGTGCACCAATCGCTGCACTGACTCGTTGCACCAGTCGGTCGCCACGCAATTGCGCCGTCTGCCCGGCGGAGAATGGCTGCACTGGTGCGCCTGTCATCAACGCGAGTTCTGTCGCGCCAAGCATGGCGTCCAGCGGGCGCTGTTCAGCAAAGGCGTGCGCGGCCTGATGTTGCATCGTGTCGCGCATGACCGCGTGCGTTGGTGGTTGCAGCGTCGCGATTTTTTCCAGCAGCTGATCGACGGCATCCGGAGCGGAACTGCCTTGGACATACGGTGTCAGGTCGTAGCTCGCTGGTGCTGACATGGTGACGGCCAGGATCTCATACTGCCGGGTCTGGATGCTGCCGGCTTCCCGATACGAAAAAGTGAATTGTGCGGGGATGTCTCCGGCGCCTGCCAGCGTGGCCAGCACCAGCGGGTGGCCGCCCGCCGTGTAACGAAGGAACTGTACGAAGCGTGCTACATCGCTCGTGCCGATGCGTGTGCCGGTCGTGCGGCGTCGCATGAGGGTCTTGCCATCGATCGCGAGAACCTGCTCGCCGCCGTGCAAGGTGGTCTCGAGCTTTTTGCCAGGGCCGGCGAGTACCGACAGCGATTGCTCGTTGTATACCACGTCGGACAACGGCGATGCGAGATCGATCGCTGTTAAAGCTCTGGACAGACCTAGCCTGTTCTGCATTTCCATGACACGAAAACCGACCGTGTCGAACAGTGAATAGTCGACATAGCGGCCGGTTGCAAGATCCACCGCATAACGCCGTCGCGTGACGAAATCGACAATTGACAAGCTTGTACCCGTTTTGACTGAAAAATAATGGTCGCCGACAAAGACTTGTTGCTCCTCTATTTTGTCGACAGACGCACCCGGCGCGCTGGCGCCGCCTTCTGTATGTGTCGTCACGCGCAACTGCAGCGTCAGCGCGGCGTATGCCGGGGAGGCGATACCGAACGAGGCCGCGATAAACACGCATTGCAGTGCGAATTTACCGCCCGACGTTACTGCTGAAAACGCTGGCGCCATATCATTTTCTGCCGAATGGTCAGGTGAACCGAAGCGTGCAGTGTACGGACTCCTTATTACCGGAACATGTAATCGGCATGATCGCTGGCTGTCATGCGACGCCCGCACGCAGCTTGCGGTTTTCCGCCTCCAGTTCAGCCAGCCGCGCCCGCAACGGTGCGATTGCCGCGTTGACTTCCTTTTCCGTGAACCGCGGCGTAATGTGTTGCGGGCAGTTCCAGTCGAACGTTTCCAGGCGCAGCCGGAAGATGCGTTCGATTTTCGCCTGGTAGCCGACATCGGTTACCAGCGTTGTCAGTGCCGGGTTTTCTTCAGGTGTCAGCGTTTCCACGTGCATGTAAATCTTCAGGCGCGCCCGCTGTGCATAATCCATCAGAAACAGGCAGGCGCGTGCATTTGCAGCGACGTTGCCAGTGCTGATGTATTGCTTGTTGCCGCGATAATCGGCAAATGCGAGCGTGTGCTCGTCGACGAGTTTCAGGAAGCCTGGCGGGCCGCCCCGGTGCTGCATATACGGCCAGCCTGTCTCTGACACCGTCGCCATGTAAAAACTGTCGCGCTCCGCAATGAATGCCGCTTCGTTTTCGGTAAAGCTGTCAAATGCACGCTGCCCCTGAAAATCCTGCCAGATGTGTGCGACGCCCATTTGCTCCTGCACCGCGCGCACGCCGGGTGTAACGGCGATATCGAGAAATCCATACGTCATGACAGCCTCCGTTGATTGACAGGCCGAGTATCCATCTTTTCATTCTGATTGATAATCCAGTATTATCGCGATACTCCCTCTCATTTAATGGAAGAATAAATGGATCGCCTTGAAGCGATGTCGCTGCTGGTCACCGTGGTGGAAAAGGGCAGTCTGACTGCTGCCGGTCGCGCGTTGCACGTTCCGCTGGCCACACTCAGCCGGAAAATTGCCGACCTGGAGGCATCGCTTGGTGCCCGCTTGCTGATCCGCACAACGCGCAAACTCAGCCTGACCGACGCCGGCATCGCTTACGTGGCCGCAGCGCGCCGGATCCTCGAGCAAGTAGAAGAAGCCGAGCGCAATGCTGCGGGCGAATTCACGGAACCGAAAGGCGAACTGGCAATTACCGCGCCCCTGATGTTCGGGCGCCTGCACGTATTGCCTGTGGTTGCGGACTTTCTCGCGCAATTTCCGGCAATTACGTTACGCCTGATCCTGGCGGACCGGAACGTCGACCTGATCGACGACCATGTCGACATGGCACTGCGCATCGGCAAGCTGCCGGACAGCGGCATGGTGGCAACGCAGGTCGGCACCATGCGCACGGTGACCTGCGCCACGCCTGCGTTGCTGGCCGAGCACGGTATGCCCCAGGCCCCGGCCGACCTGCTGCGTTATCCGTGCGTGACCATCGACACACCCATGCCGATGCCGGCCTGGCGGTATCGGCAGCCAGAATCGGGCGCCATGCTGGATATTCCCATCGCGGCACGCCTGACTGTCACGACAGCCTCGGCGGCAGCCGACGCGGCATTGCGCGGTGTTGGCGTGGTGCGCCTGCTGCATTATCAGGTGGCCGCTGCGGTGCAACGCGGTGCGCTTCAGATTGTGCTGGCAGCGTATGAACCGGCGCTGGCGCCAATCCATCTCGTCCATGCGGCGCGGGGCCAGATGCCGCTCAAGATGCGCCGCTTTCTCGACTTTGCCGCACCGCGTTTGCGTGAAGCGCTGGCGGCAATGGCCACCGCAAGCTGAGTCGCTCGACGCGATCAGTTTCACATGTCCAACAGCGCCGCAGCTTACTCCTGACGGGCGATGCTGAGCACCCACGTGATGCCGAACCGGTCCTTCACCATGCCGTACAGCGGCGCCCATGGCATTGGGGCCAGCGCTTGCAGGATCGTGGCGCCATTGCACAGTTGCTCCCACGGCGCAGTGATGTCGGCGGCGTTACTGCCTTCGACCACGACAAAGACCGCGTTCTCGCCCGGATGCCATCGGCGGCTCGCGAGTATATCAAAGCCCATCAGGCGCAATCCGCTGGCAGTAGTCACTTGGCCCCACATGACCTGGCCGGCATCGTCAGCGTCGCCGGCTTGCCCCGCGTCCTGGTACGTGACGATGCTGAGCTGGCCGTCGAATGCCTGCTGGTAAAAATTCAGGGCGGTTCCAGCATTGCCGCGGAAATTCAGGTGGGTGATGGCGTTCAGGGACATCGTATTTCCAGGGAAGTAAAAGGAAACCCATGTTAGGCAGCACTGCTGTCAATTTCTGGCAGTATGCTGCGTCCCGGTACACATTCGGTGCGGCGCCATTCGGCCAGCAGTGTCTGGCGGTTGCGTGGATAGCGCGCGGGTAGTGGCGCCGCTTGCGCGATGCGGTCGGTGCGAAAA
The DNA here is from genome assembly GCA_030853745.1 of Pseudomonadota bacterium. Classification (GTDB taxonomy): domain Bacteria; phylum Pseudomonadota; class Gammaproteobacteria; order Burkholderiales; family Burkholderiaceae_D; genus JALYUM01. The sequence goes on from JALYUM010000186.1 coordinate 17,168, forward strand.
TTACGGAAGGCGCCGCGCAGTTCACACCAGCACATCAGCACGCGTGACAGGTCGAAATAGACCAGTGCATACGGCCAGACCACGCGTTCGGAGAGGACCCCATCCGGATCGCGGTAGCGGATGTGGAGCTTGCATTCGGTGCGGATCGCGCCGCGCAGCAGGTCGACATCGACCGCGTGATCGGGCACCGGGCGCCCGGCACCGATCAACAACGCCGACGCCGCCAGCGCGCGCCGCAGCGCCGGCGGCAGGACGGCGTCGAGTTTGGCCAGCGCGCTCGTCGCACCGCGGGCGAGGGTGGCGTCGCCATGCGCATGCCGAGCACCAGCGCGTCGAGTTCGTCGGCGCCGAACATCAGCGGCGGCAGCATGAAACCTGGTTTCATCTGGTAGCCGACACCGGCTTCGCCTTCGATGGCGGCGCCTTGCGCCTGCAGGCTGGCAATGTCGCGGTACAGCGTACGGATGCTGACGCCAGTGTCGCGGGCCAGCGCCTGGCCGCTGACGGGCGCACGGTGGCGGCGCAAAACTTGCAGCAGTTCGAGAAGGCGTTCGGCGCAGGGCATGGCGTGATCATACCAAGTGGGGACGTGCCGGTTCAACTGAACGAGCGGCGTGACAATCCGCGACTTTTTGCTACACTTTTACCCTGGCCGTGTGGCCAGTCGTTCCAGGAAATCGGGTAACAATGTCGACAGAAGCAAACGCAGGGCAGCAGCAAGGTGAAAACGCGGGAACATCCCGGTCGGCATTGGTCAAACTATTCGACGACACGCGCAAACGGCTGGTGGAAACCGGCACGCGCAATCGGCTCATTCA
>JALYUM010000141.1 GCA_030853745.1 Pseudomonadota bacterium
TTCGAGAACACGTCTTCGACTGGCATCAGGAATGCACCGTCGATGGCGCGCTCTGGCGTCGGGATGTAGGTGTCGAGCGCTTCAGCCAATTGCATGATGGCCTGTTCGCCCATCGGGCCGGTGTCGCCTTCCAGCGCCATACGTGCCGAACCTTTGATGATTGGCAGGTCGTCGCCTGGGAATTCGTACTTCGACAGCAACTCGCGCACTTCCATTTCAACCAGTTCGAGCAGCTCTTCGTCATCGACCAGGTCGCACTTGTTCAGGAACACGATGATGTAAGGAACGCCAACCTGACGGGCCAGCAGGATGTGCTCGCGGGTCTGTGGCATTGGGCCGTCAGCTGCGGAGCAAACCAGGATCGCGCCGTCCATCTGTGCGGCACCGGTGATCATGTTTTTGATATAGTCGGCGTGGCCTGGGCAGTCAACGTGCGCATAGTGACGCGCGGCAGTTTCGTACTCGACGTGAGCGGTGTTGATGGTGATACCGCGCGCTTTTTCTTCTGGTGCAGCATCGATCTGGTCGTATGCTTTAGCTTCGCCGCCGAATTTCTTCGACAGAACGGTAGCGATTGCAGCCGTCAGGGTGGTCTTGCCGTGATCAACGTGACCAATGGTGCCTACGTTGACGTGCGGCTTGGTCCGTTCGAATTTACCTTTTGCCATTTTAGACTCCTAACGAATGTGTTTGCCCAGAACGCCGGGCCATCGATATCAATGCTGCTGAACTAGCTGTGTACTTAATTCTGGTGCCCTTTACGTGGATTGAACACGTGGCCTCTCCCTTACCAAGGGAGTGCTCTACCACTGAGCTAAAAGGGCGTTTTTACTACGATGCACAACATGACTTGCACAATACTGGAGCGGGTGAAGGGAATCGAACCCTCGTCGTAAGCTTGGAAGGCTTCTGCTCTACCATTGAGCTACACCCGCGAGTTACTTCTTCACTACCGCTACAACATATTGCAAAAAACTTGGTGGAGGGGGCTGGATTCGAACCAGCGTACTCATAGAGAACAGATTTACAGTCTGTCGCCTTTAACCACTCGGCCACCCCTCCGCGAGGAACCGCAGAGTATGAAGCACACACAAAAAACTGTCAACTATTTTACCTGGACATGATCCACTTCAAACAGTTGGTGTTGCTTCGGGGCGCAATTGTAACGGCAGGCGTGCGCACTATGCAAGGGCGGATGAAGAAGTTTTTTAAATTTATGGCAAATTGAGGCAATCAATGAACCCGCAGCCAGCGAAGTGGTCGGTTTTCCGCATTCTTTTCGCCAATCTTGTCGTGGTAGCGAGCTATCTCGCCACCCGTCCCATGAGCGATTTGCTGGAGTTGCCAGCCAGTGCTGCAGTGCCGCTGTTTCCCGCAGTGGGCGTCGGCCTGGCCCTCGTCGTCGTGGCCGGTTGGCGTATCCTGCCTGGCGTTGCGCTCGGCGCGCTGTCGCTCAATTTGCTCAATGCCTGGCTCGGCCCCGCCGTTCCCGCCGCGGCCACGATTGCCGCTGCCAGCGCCGTCACTGCCGGCTCGGTGCTGGAAGTGTGGCTGGGCGCCCGTCTAGTGCGCAAATGGGTTCATCCAGCCATCGATTCGGGACGCGATGTATTGCGCTTCCTGATGCTCACGCCGGTGGTGTGCACTGTCAGCGCAACTGTGGCCGTGCCGGCACTCGGGGCGCTTGGCCTGATTCCGCGTGGTACCGAATGGGCCGCCTGGCTCAGCTGGTGGGTCGGTGACAGCATCGGCGTGCTGCTGGCCGCGCCGTTGGCGTGGATCGTCTGCGGCGAGCCGCGCGCCCTGTGGCGCCGGCGCAGGGTGCTGATCACCGTGCCGCTGCTGCTGCTGGCGGTGGCAGTGGTGGCGACGTATGAGCTGGCCATCGACTGGGAGCGCGACCAGCAATTTCAGGCATTCCGGCTGAAAGCCCAGCAGGCCGGCGACATCATGCAGGCCGAGTTTTCCGAACACGAGCGCTACGTCGGTACATTGGCGCGCGCGCTGGGGGAATCCGGCAATCGGCTCCGACGCGACCGCTTCATGGTGGTGGCTGGCGGCTATCTCGACCACCGGCAAGAATTGCGTGGCATCAATTGGGCCGTCCACGTCGCCGGCAAAGAACGCGCGGCCTTCGAAGCGTGGGTGCAACGCCAGGGTGCGCCCGGTTTCACCATCCGGGAGCCGGGACCGGATGGCGCCTTGTTGCCGGCGCAGCAGCACGACGATTATTTTCCCTTGACCTACATTACGCCGCTCAGCAATTCGGGCGTGCTGGGGCTCGATTTCCTGCGCTACCCTGCACGCCTGCGCGCGTTGCGCCGGTCCGAAACCAACGGACTGGCGGTTGCCAGCGAGCCAGTGCCACTGGTGACGGGAGAAGGTACGGGCGTGATTTTGTTCAAATCGATCGGGACCAGCGAGGAAGGCGATGCGCAAGTCATGCTGGTGCTGGCCACGGACCAGTTCGTCCGCCAGGCCATTCGCCGCGCCGACTTTACCGACGCCGCCGCCGCGCTGATCGATGTCACCGACCCGGCCCAGCCGCGCCTCCTGACCCGGTCCGATCTGGCCGCCGGCACCGATGTATTCCGCGCCCAACTGATTTACGGCGGACGGCGCTATCTGCTGCGCTTCGCCCCCATCGCGCCAGCGTTACTGGAACGGGGCGGCTGGGCCAGCTGGACCGTGCTGACGGGCGGCTTGTTGATGACTGGCCTGCTGGGCGCGCTGATGCTCCTCATCAGCGGCGAGCGCGCGCAGATCGAGGCGCTGGTGCTCGACCGTACCGCACGCCTGCGCGACCGCGAGGCGCGCCTGCAAGCCATTCTCGACAACGCCGCCGACGCCATCGTCACGGTCGACCGCGACGGCATGCTGGTGTTGGCCAACACGGCCACCGCCGCCCTGTTCGGCTACCCGCCCCAGCACCTGCCAGGGCTTGCCCTGAGCGCCCTGGTGCCGCCTCCGCCCGATGAAACCCTGGTGCAATTGCTGCAGCGCTCGGCGCGCGACCCGACCGGCGCACGTATCCAGACCGGGCTGCACCGCGAAGGCACGCGCTTTCCGCTGGATGTGTCGGTCAACCGCGTGCTGTTGCCGCATGAATACCTGTACGTCTGCATCCTGCGCGACCTGACCGAACAGCAACGCTCGCAGGCCGACATTCATCGTCTGGCGCACACCGATGCACTCACCGGCCTGGAAAACCGTTTTGCCCTGAACATACGCCTCGAGCAGCAACTGGCGCACGCGCGCCGCACCCACACCGATCTGGCCATTGTGTTCATCGACCTCGACCATTTCAAGAAAATCAATGATTCGCAAGGCCACGAAGCCGGCGACAGGTTGCTGGTGGCGGCGGCCCAGCGCATGAAAGATCTGCTGCGCGACGTGGACACACTGGCGCGCCTCGGCGGCGACGAATTCATCATCGTGCTGGGCGGCCCTTTAAGCCCCGACAGCGTGACGCAGGTGGCGGTGCGGCTGGTGCATTCGCTGTCCCAGCCGTATCAACTGGGCGGCGCCAGTGTGCACAGCGGCGCCAGCGTCGGCGTTTCCATGTTCCCTTCCGACGGCAATGACAGCGCCACACTGCTGCGCCATGCCGACACGGCAATGTATGCGGCCAAACATCAAGGCCGCGGTAACTTTCAGTTTTTCTCGGAGTCGATGAATGCAGCCACGCATGAACACCTGATGCTGGAAAACCGCATGCGCGCCGCGCTCGAACAGGGCGGCTTCGAGATTCATTTGCAGGCGCAGGTCGACATCGATACCGGCCGCGTGGTCGGCGCCGAAGTGCTGCTGCGCTGGCAGGACAGCGAGCTGGGCACGATCGGCCCGGACCGCTTCATTCCCATTGCCGAGGAATGCGGTTTGATTCTTCCACTCGGCAACTGGGTCCTGGCGCGCACGATGGATTTGCTGGATGCCTGGCAGCAGGAAGGCGATGGGATGAGCCGGCTGCGCCTGGCCGTGAATTTGTCGGCGCGCCAGTTCAGCGGCGGCGCGCTGCTCGAGCACCTCGATCAATTGCTCGGTCAACACCATATCGATCCATCGTTGCTGGAACTGGAAATTACCGAAACTGCCGCCATGCTCGACCCTGAACATACGCGCCATTTGCTGCGCGAACTGCGTCAGCGCGGCTTTACGCTTGCCATCGACGATTTCGGCACCGGCTACTCGTCGCTGGCTTATTTAAAACTGTTTGCCATCGACCGCATCAAGATCGACCGCGGCTTTGTAAAAGATATCGAGACCAATCCGAACGATGCGGTGATCGTGGCCGCAACCATCGGGCTGGCCCATTCGCTCGGGCTGAGCGTGGTGGCGGAAGGCGTGGAAACCGCTGCGCAATGGGATTTTTTGAAGTCCAAGCACGGCGATGAGGCACAGGGGTTTCTGTTCGCAAAACCGATGCCGCATAGCGATTTTCGCGCGTTCATGCACACGCGCGAGAACCTCAGGAACCTGGCGCCAGTGCCACCAGCACCTGCGCCTTCAATGCCTTGATCAATGCCGTCTCATCCGGAGCCACCCCCTCGGGCGCGGGCAGCAACCGGTCGGCATAAAAAAAGCCGAGCTGCACTTTTCCCACCACCAGCGGCAAGACGATAAAACTGGCAGCATTCGGCAACAGCGTGCGGTGCCAGACCGGCAGCAAATCGCGGATTTTTGTGCTGGCAGCGTCGGCAATCATCAGGTCCGCATCGTTTTCCATGGCCAGGTGGAACAGGTCGCGCGCCGGCGTGACGGAAAACATGAAGCCCGCCTGCAGCTTGCCGTCATGGTCGGCGCCAAACGACAGCCGCGCCCGGAATTGGCCAGTGCGGGCATCGCGCAGACACACGGTGGCGAAGCGAAATCCCATGCTGCTGTACAAGGTTTCCAGCACCGCCAGGATGACCTCGTTGACCTTGGCCTGGCCCGACGCGCGCATCTGCGTGACATCCTGCACACCGGCCAGCAACAGCTCGCTGGCATTGAATGGTTTGCCGCTGGGAAAAGCACCGGCAGGCTGGTCGCCGCCGGTGTCCATCGTCGCCAGCAACAACACATTGGGCAACCCATGCCCGGTTTCCGGTTCGGGCCGGCGTGTCGGCTCCAGATTCATGCTTTGCAGCAGCGCCGCCATGTCCCCCTGCACCGTGGCGAACAACTCGTCCAGCCGGGGTGCGTCGAGGCCGAGTGCATTGCCATAACGTAGCAGCAAGGCGCGCGCCTCGGCGCTGTCAGCCGGGTTGGTCATGCGCCCGAACAGCGTGGCCACCTCCAGCGACAGCGATGCCGCCTGGCGCATCCATTCGCCGCGGCTGGCAGGCGGCTTTTGCACGCCGGCCGGCACAGCGCCCAGACAGCGCGCGATGACATCGGGAATCTTCCATTCACTGAGCACGGCTTCGGCCAGCGCATCGTAGCTGCAGCCGAGTATCAATTGCGAGGCCTGCCCCAGCGTGTGTTTGCCAGCCGCCACCAGCTGGTTGATTTCACGGTAGCGCGCGTGTTCGTGCGAGGCCACCAGCAGCGGGCCCAGGTTCTTGAACAGCGCACCGATCGATGCTTCTTCGACGCCCTGGAACGGGCTGAGGCGAGCCAGCGCGCGGCCCACCAGGCTGGCGCACAACGCGGTTTCCAGCTCCACCCGGACACTGAGCGCGTGGTCGCTGTTCGATAGCGTGTCGACCAGCAGCATGGCCAGCGCGGTGGTTTTCACATTGTCGAAACCCAGCAGCGAAATGGCGCGCGAAATCGTCGTGACGTTGGTGCCGGAAGCGGTACGGTAGCGCACCGTATTCGACAGGCGCAGGATGCGCTGGGTCAAGGCCACATCGGACAGCACGTAATACGCCAGGTCGTGCGTGCCCTGGTCGTCGGAGGACGCCATCTGCACCACCCGCGCCACCGACGTGCCGAGCGCGAACATATCTTCGTCGCCGCAGACTTTACTCATCAGGGCGGCGCGCACCTTGCGCAACGTGGTGGGAAGTGAAGCGTCAGGCGACATCGATATTTCCTGTAAATCCGTTCGGAATGCAGCCAGTCTGCGCTCAGGCCGTCTTGCGTGGCGCCTTATTGTATTTGATCAGGATTTGCTGGTGCAAGCCTGCCAGCGCCGGCAGTTTCGGGTTGACCGGGTCGAGGCGGCGCACATTGTCGATCAGTGTCTGCGCCTGCCTGGCCAGGTTGCGGTCCCAGCCCACGTTATCGAGGCATTTTAACGTGGCAACCGCGGCGTTGAACACCACTTGCGGGTTGTTCGGCAAGCGCTCGACCGCCTGCACCATCAATGTGACCGCGCCGGCAAAATCGCCATTTTTGGCAGCAGCGGCACCCTGGCCGACCAGATCGACCACTTCCTGCCGGCTCTGCCTGGCCAGTGCTTCGCCCAGTTCAGGCACGCCGGCTTCGGCGCAGACTGCCATGGCCTTGGCCATTGCTGCAGGGTTCGGCGCGTTGTTCATTACTTCGCGCAAAACGTCGGCGGCGCCGTCCTGCAGATTGTTGTTGAAGCAGGTGCGCGCCAGTTCCAGTTTTACTTCGCTCGACAGCTCCGGTGCCATGCGCACGCCTTCCAGTGCGGTGGCAAGCGATTCGGCCAGGCGCGTTTCATTGCCGGTGAACTCGTGCACCAGCGCCGAGGAAATGGCGCTGCAGACACTGGTGTTCCTGCGTCCGCCCATCGATTTATCCAGGTCGCGGATGACGGCGGCAGCCTGCACCGGATCGCCGCGCCGCACCAGCGTCTGCACCAGCCGTACATGGTCTTCTGGATCGCGGAACTCGGAATATTTGGCTTTGCTGACGACCTGTTTCAGTGCCTTCTCTGCCGTTTCCATGTCCCCGGCTTCGAGCGCCGTTTCTCCCAGCTTGCGGATGCGGCGCACCGCGTGCGGCGACACCGCCACCGCATCGGCCAGCACCTGCTGCGCTTTGTCGAGCTCGCCGACGGCAGCGTGCGTGCGCGCCAGCCAGTCGAACGCGTCGACGAACTTGTCGTTGTCGTCGACCAGCTCTTCGAGCATGTCGCGCGCCTCCTCGAAACGGTCGCGCATGAACAAGGTTTTGGCCAGCCCCAGCCGAGCCCAGGCAATTGCCTTGGCTGTAATCAGTTGCTGGTAAATCGGCTCGGCTGCTTCCGGCTCCCCCAGAAACATGTGGAGTTCCGCCCGCAGGCGCAAAAAATCGACCGCGTGGCGCGGGTGCGCCGCCATCCCCTCGATACACGCATCGATGGCCTCGCGCTGGTTGCCCGCTTCCATCAGCAAGAACACCGGCATGAACACGGTGCGCTTGTCGAGGGCGCGGGCGATCCGTTCGAGCAGGCGGTCGGCAGTGAACGGCTTCAGAATGTAGTCGGTCGGGGCCAGCTCGGCGGCACTAACGACCTTGCTGTAATTGCCCTCGGCAGTGACCATGAAGAACATCGTCGACAGCTTGATCAGCTTGTGATGCCGCAAATCTTCGAGCAGCTGCTGGCCATCCTGCCCACCATCGAGATCGTACTCACACAGCACCATGTCGTACGCGCGCGCACCGAGCTGCTTGACGGCCTGGTTCGAACTGCCCGCATGGTCGATATTGGTCACGCCACACATATTCAACATATTGTGGATATTCGCGCGCATGCCGGAGTGCGGCTCGAGGATCAGGGCGGTGAGCCCTTCTAGTGGATTCATTTCCGGGGGGTTTTCTATTCTGAAGGCGCAATACCAACCAACTATATTACGCCAGCGGAATAGAACCAGTGAATTTTAAGTGCCCGAATGCACTAAATCGTTGCCAGACTGTGGGATGGCGGGCACGGTCTTGTCGTTGTCGCCACATCCGCTGTGGTTGGCGCCGGCCACATCCTGGTAGCGCACCTCGTATTTGCCGGCTGCCAGCCCGCTGACATTCCACGTATCGCCGGCACGGATGTACAGGTGACGCACATTTGCGTTGTGGTCGAGGTCGTAAATTTTGACGAATACCGGCAAGGGGTTGGCGCTGTTGTCGATAAACACCTGCATCTGCTTGCCAGGATTGCCGACGGGATAACTGGCCACATAGCCGGAGCGTTCCGGCCACGGCTCGCCATTTGGCGCCACCAGCACCTGCAAGGGATTGGCGCAGTCGGGCGTGCGTGCGGCGATCGTGATGCCGGTGGTGGCCAGAACGGTGATTTTCGACGCCTCTGCGGCGTTGTCCACAGCGTCGGTGCGCGGCGTTGCCCAGCTATCGTCGAAAGCCCGCGCCGGTGCCGCCGGTGACTGGACCGTGGCGGCTTTTACCTGCAGCGCCGGCGCCAGCCCTGGCACCGACAGGACGCGGCCTGGCTCCGCCATTCCCAGCGCCACGACAGCCCCCACGCCAGCGGCGGCCAACAGGGCAAAATAGCGCCGCAGTAAGCGTTTCAGGCGCGAGTGGCCATGCGGGTGCGGTGCGGCGCCGCTACCGTCATGGCCTTTCCAGTCGGGAACGCCATGTGCCCGCGTACGGGCGCCATCTTCCTGGTGAGTGCTCTCGAGCCAGGCAACTTCCCATTCTTCGGCCGCAATCCACTCGTCGTGCTCGCGGCGCCGCACCGGATCGTTCAGCGCCGTGTACGCGGTATTGACGATGGCCATGATGCGCGCGGCTTTTTCGTCGCCCGGATTCTTGTCGGGATGGTACTTCTGGCTCAAGGCCTTGTAGGCTGCGCGAATGACTTCCTGCGGCGCCATGCGCGCCACTTTCAGGTTGTCATAATGCGTATGAATTTTAGCCATGGTGCTGATGATAGCCGATCAGGCAGTTGCTGCAGAGTTACATTAAAGGCGGTGGCTGCGGTCGGCCGTCTCCAGGGCGTCGGACAAAGCGACGCCCTGCCCCACCACCAGCACCTTGAACAGCTCGCCCATTTCCGCCGGCGACAGCAATTTGTGGACGGCATTCGCCTGCGGCAGATAGCGTGCATGGTCGCTCGGATCTTGCGCCAGCAACAGTTCGCCAATGCCACTGGCCAGCAGAAACCCGGCCTGGCTCATGTAACCAAACACGTCCATTCCCGCATCCTGGGCGGCCAGCGCCATGGCCGTAAAGTCGACGTGGGCGGTGATGTCCTGCAAGCCCGGCAAATAAAACGGATCCGGGTGGGCGTGATGGCGGTAATGGCACATCAGCGTGCCGCCATCGCGCTGGGACAAGTAATATTCGTGGGCGGGAAAGCCGTAATCGAACAACAAGGCGGCGCCGGTGCCGCCGGCAAACATGGCCGCCAGCGACGCCATGAACGCCGCGCCCACCGGGTGCACTTCGGTCAGATAGCCGGCCGGCAGTTGCCCGGCATCGGGAATCTGGCGGGCAATCTGGTCCAGCAAGGCGGCGTCCGGCGTGGCGCCAACGAGCGTGAATGCACCATCCTGCACCGTCACCATCTGGCGCTGCCAGCCGTCCACGGTGCGCTGGACCAGTTCCACCGGCATCGCATCGAGCACCTCGTTGGCCAGCACCACGCCGCTGAACTGTGGCGGAAAGTCGTCGAGCCAGCGCACTTGCGGGTAGCCGCGCAGCGCCTCTTGCTGGCGCGCCCGCAGCTCGCCCGACAGTTCGATGATGGTATAGGTGCCGGTGACGACACCGGCGGTCGCCAGCGCATCGAGCACGCTCGCGGCCAGCTTCCCGGTGCCGGCGCCAAATTCGAGGATATGCGGGGCACTTTGCGCCATAATGGCCGCAACCGTCTGCGCCACGGCCGCGCCGAACAATGGCGTCATTTCCGGCGCGGTCGTAAAATCGCCGGTTGCGCCGAGCTTGGCAGATCCGCCGCTGTAATAGCCGAGGCGCGGGGCGTACAGCGCCAGCTCCATGAAACGGGAAAACGGGATGACGCCATCCTGCGCGGCAATTTCGTGAGCAATCTGTTGCTGCAGGGCGTGGGACGCGGCCAGCGCGTCGCTATCGGGGACGGGAAGTGACATGGCGGCATTGTGCCAGAACAGGCGCCCAATCTACATCGGATGACATGACTACAACACAATTTGCAGGCGTGGCGCTGGTCACCGGCGCCGGCCAACGACTCGGCAGCGCCATCGCCATCGGCCTGGCCGCCGCCGGCTGGGACATCGCCATTCACTACCGCCATTCGCGCAGCGGCGCCGAGGACACCGCTGCCGCCGTGCGCGCATTCGGACGGCGCGTGGTCTTGCTCGATGCCGACCTGGCCGACGAGGCCGCCGTGCGCGCCCTGGCTGGCCGGGCCATTGCCGCGCTGGGGCCGCTCGGCTGCATCGTCAACAGCGCTGCCCTGTTTTCGTTCGACGATCCTGCCCAGTTTTCCCCGGCGCTGCTGGCCGCGCACATGCAGACCAACGTCGCCGCGCCATTGATGCTCGCGCAAGCGTTGCACGCCGCCACACCCGAGGGGCAGCAAGCGGTGGTGATCAACCTGCTGGACCAGAAACTGGCGAACCTGAATCCGGATTTTTTGTCATACACCTTGTCGAAAGCGGCGCTGCAGACCGCCACCACGATGCTGGCGCAAGCGCTGGCCCCGCGCGTGCGCGTGGTGGGAGTGTCGCCTGGCATCACGCTGGTATCGGGCGACCAGGAAAACGCCGGTTTCGAGCAGGCCCATCGCGCCACGCCGCTGGGGCGTTCGAGCACGCCGCAGGATATTGTGGATGCCGTGTGCTATCTGGCAACGGCGCGCGCCATTACCGGCACCACGCTGATTGTCGATGGCGGCCAGCACTTGATTCCGCTGTTGCGCGATGTGATGTTCTTGACGGGCTGAGCGCCTACAGCAGGCGCAACATTGCTGCTTTGATGACGCCCGAGGTCTTGTTGTTGGCGCCCAGTTTCAGCAGCGAATTATTGATGTGGAAATTGACCGTGCGCTCCGAGATGGCCATGATCTGACCAACTTCGTGCGAGGTTTTCCCATCGGCAGTCCAGCGCAGCACTTCCACTTCGCGCGCGGTCAGGCGGATGGGCGGCTCCGGCGGACGCCGTCCCTCCACCATGCGCAACATCCCTTCCGTTGCCATCCTGGCCAGCCACTGCATGCGCGGCATCTGTTCGCGCAACTCAAGCGTGGTCAGCTGCTCGTTCGAGCGCGACAGCGTCAGCATGCCCACTGCCCCATGCACATCGACCGACGACTGCGCCCAGCCCACCAGCAGGCCGTGTCCCTTGGCATCTTCCCAGAACGCTGGCGCCGCGCCGAAAATACGATCGCCCCAGACCACCGGCAGCGCAGAGTTCAGGCCATGCGCCACGGTCGGGTCGACGGTCAGGTAATTTTCGTTCGCATAGCGTTCCTGCCATTTCACCGGATAGTTGTTCACCATGATGAATTTGGGATTCGATATCGGCAGCGGCATGCGCATCCCGAACGCCGAATACTCGAAACCGAGCGCCGCCGCCGACTGCGCCAGCGCGGCGCCAAACGCCACCTCGTCTTTGGCAGTCAGCAGCGCATGGGTCTGGGCATCTTGCCAGGACAGAAAATCGTTATCCAGAAAAGATCTCATTGGAATAGGTACCCGTCAGAGATATCGCTTGCTCGATGAATGGACGGTTAATAAAAATATTAATGTAACCAAGTATTAATAATAACCATATGCGCAAGGCATAGTAACTAATTAGTCATCGAGCGTCACGCTATTTCTGCTTTAAATATTCAACGCAAGAAAGCGCGCATATTTCACAAGTGAGACTTCCGGTGATTATTTCGCTCTCCACATTATCTGCAATTGTGACTTTTCTCATTGTGCACTGTTAATAGTGACAGTTACAACGACTCCTCGCAACAGATTCAATAGGTCAGTGTTTTTTTATAAACCTGACGAGGAGTGATGCAAATGGTTATTGCCGGAAATCCGCTTGGACTATCGCACGATATTTATCGGAAAGTCGGCCAATACCGCCACAAGGTATTTGTGGACACCCTTGGCTGGAACTTGCATACCACCGAGGGAATGGAACTTGATCAATTCGATCGCCCCGACACGCTATATATCGCATCGCAGGATGAAGCCGGCACAATCAATGGCTGCGCGCGCTTGTTGCCTACCCATCGGCCTTATCTGCTCGGTGAAGTATTCCCTGAATTGATGCAGGGCCAGCCCATTCCGTGTTCACCCGACATCTGGGAACTGTCACGTTTTGCTGCCGTCGATTTCAATGCGCGTGGTGGATCGGCACTGGCGCAATTCTCGTCAGGAATCGCTGTGCAACTGTTGCGTCAGGCAATGGCCTGCGCTGCCGAACATGGCGCCAGGCGGCTCATTACCGTTTCTCCCATCGGTATCGAGCGCCTGTTGCGGCATACTGGCGTGCACGCGCACCGGG
>JALYUM010000168.1 GCA_030853745.1 Pseudomonadota bacterium
AAAAAACCCGCATCAGCGGGCGGGTTAAGTTAGTCGTAAAACCAGAATGAAAAATCTTGTCGCGATCGGTACAACTTCGTTTCAGGTTCGTAGCCCGAGCCCTCGTTTATAAGCGTTGCGCCCAGTAGCGGCTCCGCCAGAATCGCAGCGCGGATGGCTGCCTTCAATCCTGTCGACTCGGCTTTAGTCGACGCATACACATCGACTTGGAACTTCGGATTCGCCAGGCCGCTATCGCCGGTCAGGCTGCTGACACGCGTGCCGGCATACTGGGTGTGCACAATGTAGGGCGCGCTGTCGTTGGTTTGTGCTAACTCGGCGCGGACTTTTATGCCGGCCAGCGCGGGGGACGCCAGCAGGCAGGCTGCGAGTACTTGGTCTGCTGTGCTCATTGTTCAATGACCTTCAGAATGCGCGACTGCAACAACTGCTCGGCCTTTTCCCTCGACGCATCGACACCGGGCCGGAAGAACGGTCTTGCTGCCATCTTGCTGGTGCCGTATTCAAGGAAAATACCTTTTCTCTCATTCCCGCCCGGGCCGCTCTGCCCAATCTGAATCGTTACGTATGCAACGGCGCCGGCGCCGTTCTGGCTTTCGTCCAAATGACCGGCCAGGTCGCCGGTATCGCGCGGAATCCTGCCGTTGATTTCGTCGAAAACGATATTGGCGGCTGCCAAAACGATTTGCGGGAGCGATTCGTGAAGTCGAATTTTTAACTCTTCGATAGAGCCGGTGAGTTCGTCCAAACCAGTAACGTTTTCAATCGTCATTTAACCGCCTCACACGTGCAGTCGACATAGCGCCGATCGCCAGTGGGCAGCACAGCCTTAATATCAAAGACTGTTCCATCGTAGGTAACGCGCATGCCTGCCGCCAGGGGCGTGCCAAAGTTGAAACGAATCGAGGCTTTTACGACCGACAGCTCCGCTCCTGCGAGGATGGTGGCCAAGCCGCTCAGCAATTTGACATCCGCCCATCGTTTCCCAAGTGAGATGGATCCATTGAGAGGTTCGCCAAAGCTATCCCCGCCGGCGCGCGGTTTCTCTAGAAGTACCCGGTGATTTAGTTGGGTCATCCGAATACCTTCTTCCCATCAAGCAAACTGGCCAGGTCGTCTTTCGTAACTTTCGACGTCGGATCAAATCGCAGTTGCAGGCAACCCAGAATGTAGTCCTTGGCCTCGTCGGGCACGGCCTCGTCCGTTGGGCCGTGCCCAGCAGTGAAATCCACGACCACCGAATTTGCGCGCCCGTATGTGGCCGGCCAAGCCTTTCCGTGCGCTGGCATGATGTACCCAGGCCGCGAAACCTTGTCGACGTAATAATCGGCTTGATCCAACGTCTGCTGCTCGCCACCTGCATCGAGGAAGCGAACACTTTCCACGCTCCAAGTCGGCGACGCTAAGCGAATCGCGCGAGGAAAACTGTCCAGCGTGACGCGCATTGGTCGGTTAACCAACTTGAGTCGAGTGATCTGCTCCGCCTCGGCGGCGATTGCTGTCAACGCGATGCGGATCGTCAGATCGAGTGCATCATCGTCGCGACGCAGTGCCTCACGCGCAGCATCCATCGACACCGCCAGCGCGACCGGCGCACCTACCTGCTCCATCGTCATCGGCAATTCCTTTGTGTGTTCGACGGACGCGCAGTAGAGGCGCTGCCCGGACGGGTTTGTGTTTCGATTTGCTGCGGTGCGTAACCACTGCCGGCCGGCGCACGGGCATAGACGATCTGCTGGCTGTACACCAGTTTCGCGGTCGACCCGGTGAGCGCAAATTGACCAGCAACGCCCGACAGCCGGCGTCGGGCGTGCATGCCGACACCGGTGCCGGTCAGGCCCAACATGCCACCGACAGCGGTCAGCGTGTACGTCGGCCCGCCAGGCCTGTCGATCGGCGAGTAGAAGAACGTCGCCGTGCTGCCGGTCAGGGAGAACGACGCGGCCGCACCAGGCAGCCGGCGCGTTGCACGCAGGCCTGCAGGCGCTGCCACAATGGCCATGCTGCCTGCCGCAGCGCCCAGGCGCCGCGTGGCCACCAGGGCGACCGGTGATCCGGCAGCGCTGAATGCGCCGGCAGCAGCCACCAAGCGGCGTACCAGCAGCAAGCGCGCTGTGCCGGCTGTCAGCAGGAAGGCGCCGCTGCCACCGGTCAGGGTGTACGTCGGCCCCTGTCCACCTGGTGCAGACGTGTAGACAAATGTCGCGGCGCCGCCGGTTAGGGCGAATGCTGCAGGCGCGGCGGTCAGCTTGCGGGCTGCAGTCAGCCTGCCCATGCTGGCCGACAGTGCCCACGCACCAGGTTCGGCCGGCAGGCGACGAGCTGCTACCAGGCGCGCGGATGAAGCCGTCATGCCCAGCGGGCCCGATGCGGCAGCCAACTTGCGGCTGGCTTTCAGCGCTGCAGCCAGCGGGGTAAGTGCGAAGCCTGCAGCGGCAGCGGCCAGGCGACGACGCGCGAACACGGTGGCAGCGGCGCCTGTCAGCGCATATGCGCCACTTGATGCGCCGAGGGTGTATGTCGGGCCACTTGCCGCTACTAAAAAATCATCTTCGTCAGGCGCTTCGAATAATTGCCAAGGGTTAGCTGATACTGCACGGACTTCTGCGGGCAGCAGGACGCGATCCCACACCATGGACAGCGCTATATTGCCGTCAAATACTCCCCAAAAATTATTACTCTCGCGGCTACGCCCCAGCCGCATAGGTTGCGCGCTGGAAATAGCCGCAGCTATCGCGCCACTTGTCGCGTGCAATCGCCCATCCACATAGGTCTGCTGAATGCCGCCCGCGCCGAAGTCCCATGTGGCGACGGTTACGTGCGCAATACCGTCATTGAGTGCGATGGTGCCATCTGCTGATGCGACAGCGTTTCCATTGTCGGCTGCGTCAAATGCACGGAATCCTAAGTATCCAGTCCCGTTGTTGAGCATCAGCAACCAGCCACTTGCGGAAGTTCCCCCGCTTGACGTTGCGGCAAGCACATGCGAATAGCCGGGATTTGGGAATCCGCCATTTGGCGGCAGCACGGTCGACTGGTGCAGTACCAGGACAGTGCCCTTTGAAGTCTGGCCGGCGTTCGTGTCAATGACCGGCGTCCCATAGCCTGCAAAGCGCGTCGTCTTGCCCACCGCCTTAATTTCTACCGACAAGGCCCCGGACGGTGCCGACTTTCCGAGCATGGCGGGCGCGGCCGCACCGGGAACACTTTTGGCAAACGTGAGCCCACGCGACAGCGGGCTATTGCGATTGACGCGTTGCAGTCCCTGCGGCTGATACCGCATGCCGCCCACGCTACAGCCCCGTCACGGCTTGCAGGTTGGCGGCGTAGGTCACGGCATTGGTCGTGTTGCCGTAGCCAATGGCGCGCACGTACATCACGCCGCGATCGAGGATGATCGAGCCAGTGCTGACGCTCGATGCTGCGGTGTCCCCGCCAGCGATCTGATAATCGAACACGGTTGCGCCGTTATCTGGCGACACCTGGAATAGCAGCGTGCCAGCCACGCCAGGTGCGCTGGCGCCGTTCGTAATGCTGTAACCCAGCTCGCCACCATAGAACGCGCGGCAATCGATCCAGCCCCCGGTTGCACCAGGTGCGGCTTTGGTGCTGGCCGCTGCACCGGCAGTCGTCGCCAGGACGAGCACAGATGATTTCGAGAGTGCCATTATTTTTCCGTTCCATCAGGGTGATACATTTCTTCGGCCACCTGCTCTTGCGTCACCAGCAGTGGCGCGATCGCCATCGCCTTGAGCTGGGCGCCCTGGTCAGCCGACAGCACGCTGCCGGCCACCAGCTGGTCGACCATGCCTTGCGTGAACGGGTCGCCAATGTCCAGGCCAGAGTTTTGACCGAGGAACTGCAGCGCCCAGCGAACGGCCGCGTTTTCCGCTGCGGCCTGCAGCGCCGACAGGATGTCGACGCCATCGGCGCAAGAAGACATCACGGTGCGCGCGGTGACGTAACGCAGCTGCAGGACGGAAGGCGAATCGACGTTAAGCGCTGCGGCCAGGCCAGTGATGTCGCGATCGATGCGCATCTGGTTCAGGTCCGCGCGCGCACGGATGCGTTCAGGGATTGTCGGCGTCATGGTTACGCCAGCGTGAGCAGGCCGTTCGCCTGGTCCAGGTCAATCAGCAGCGTCTCGCCATCGAGCAGAGTGATTGCGGCGCCGTAGTCGTAGAAGCCGATCAGGTCGTCGTTCGCCGCGGTGTCGTTGTAGATCACGGCATAGCGAAACGGACCGACGGCGCCGCCGGCAGCCGTCAGCGTCAGGTCGGCCAGCGCGAGCTTGTAGGTGCCGCCAGTTTGTGAACCGCTGTTGGTCACCAGCGCGCGCGACGAGCAGTAGGTGTAAGCGATCTCGGCGATATCTGCCAGGACGGCCGCGGTGGCCGCTACTGGCAGGGTATTCGTCAGCGCGATCTTGAGCGCATCTGCCGAGAGGTTGTGTTTCTTTTCAGCGACCGCCTTGGCGAACAACTGAAGTTTTACGAATACGGCCATGGGTGGCTTTCAGGAATGATGTTTCAAATTTCAATGGTGCGCATCCGGCCACGCCGCTCGACCATCACGTTGGTCACGCCGCGCGCGCGAAGCAGATCAAAGGCGGCGCGCCAGGTTTCGCGGTCAACCACGCCCACAGCGCCCTGCAGATAGACCAACGTGTCACTGAGATGCATCACCGTAAGCTTGGCTCGGTACGGAGCGCGGTCCGCATAGCCGTTCGGCTGGTCAAGGTAGGCGCGAATGTCCGACGTGGCAGGCGTCATTTCGAGGTGGATCATCTCGCGCTCCTGTTTTCTACTTCTGTTTGCCTTTGGCAGTCGCCGGAATGGCGGCTGGCAATACTTCTGGCTCGACAACCTGTGCAGCTTCCGGCGCCAAAAGGCCAGCATCGACCTGTCCGTCAACTTCGAGCACTTTGGCTTCGCCTGCTGCCTGCAAAAGCTCTGGCGGACATTCGTCGCCTGGCTGGTACCCAACGGGGTAGATGCACCCATCGGGCACCCCACGAAACAATTTTGTGAATTTCATGGGGCTTCTCCGTTAAGTTGCCGAGACCTTGAGCGCCTTGATGACGTCAGGGTTTTGAACGCCGCCGCCCACACGCTTGGTCGTGTAGAACTGAACGTATGGTTTGTTCGTGTAAGGATCGCGCAACACGCGCACGCCCATCCGATCGACGATGAGGTAACCGCGCTTGAAATCGCCGAACAGCGCTGCAATCGCGTTTGCGGCGACGTCAGGCATGCCCGGCATATCGACGATGCCGTAATCCAGCAGCGTCGCAGGCTGGCCGGCCTGGAACGAAGGCTGCCACAAGTAATTGCCTTGGCCGTCTTTCAGCTTGCGCAGGGCAGTCTGAGTATTCCTGTTCATCACGAATTTGGCATCGGCCGAGTATTCATTCGGCAATGCGGCGATCAGGTCGATGATGCTGTCCGGCGTGACGGCATTCGCCGAAAGCGTCGGAATCGTAGCAATCGCGCCCCATGGATGAACGGCGGCGGCGGCGCCACCGGCCACGTAGGTCAGGATACCGCGAGGTTTATTGACGCCGTTACCGGTCAGGAATGCGATACCTTCCTGATACGAAAACTCGGTCTCGACTTCGCCAGCCAGCCAGGCTTCCAGATCCACTTCCGAGTCGTCCAGCATTTGCTGTGTCGCAGCTGGATTCGCGTAAATCTCGCCCGGCGTGAATGTCAGCGGGCTGAACGTTGGCGTATTGGTATTTGGACGCGGATCGGTTTCACCAACCCAGCCCGAAGTCGCGCCGCGGTTGTTAAACAGCTTGCTGAAGCCAGCCGTGGAAATATTTTGCACAGTCGCAATGCTGCGCATCGGCGAGACGCGAATCAAGCGATCGGTGATGGTGCGATCCCATTCGATCGGCGCCAGATAGCCACCCTCGGCAGCAGTGCCTTTATTGAGCGATGCCTGCACTTCGCCCTTTTTCATGTGGGCAGAAAACGCCGCACTGTATTCTTTGTCCTTGATCTGGCGGCCATTACCAGCGGCTCCCATTTCCATGGCGGCCATTTTCGTGGTGGTCGAATCGACGGCCGCTTGCAAATCAGCAATGTGAGCGTTGATCGTGTCAACCTTCAGCGCCTGCAGGGCATCGGATTGGCCGCGCTTCACGTCATCCAGTTGCTTGGTATGTTCAGTTTTGAATGTCGCGAATGCCTGGTTCAGCGCGTCAACTGTAGCTTTGACGTCGACATCAGCGCGTACCGTGAGAATACCGCGGGTGACTTGCGCATGCGCCGTAGCGGCCAGGGCCGAAGCGATCATCATCAGCGCGAGAGATGGTTTGTTCATTTGGTGCCTTTCAAATTGTTCAGGAGTAGTTCCAGGGATGCTGCGACTTCTTGACCAGCGCTCGGCATGATCGAATTTTCAGCAGCGCCCGGCATGCCAGAAAATAGGGATTTCAATGCATCACGGCGCACGGATCGGGAATGACCTGCGCGCGCCATTGATGCCTCAACCAGCGCGAGGTATTTCTTTCCACCTTGCGCTTTTGTATCTTGCGTCATGTCGGCACGGTCAATCATGCCGGTGGCCATACCGTCTTTGATGGCCTGAGTAGCGCCAATCCAGGTTTCCTTGTCCATCATCGCGGCCGCTTCCTCGACCGACAGACCAGACCGAGCTGCATACACTTCGGCCATCGCCGCGTCGAATGGCGCGAGCTGATCTGATGCGGCAAGGAAATCGTGCCGATTACCGACGGCCACAGCCCAGGCGTTGTGAATCATCAGGAAAGAGCCTTCTCCCATCAGGATCTCGTCGCCCGCCATGGCAATGACGGATGCGGCCGATGCGGCAAGGCCCATCACCTGTACCGTCACCTTGGCCTTGTGTTGACGCAGCAAGTTGTAAATCGCCACGCCTTCGAAGAAGTCACCGCCAGGCGAATTGACGTTCACAACAATGTCGCGTGCGCCGAGGCTACGCAGGATGCCGGAAATGCGACTGGCGGTAATTCCCGAACCGTCCCAGGACGCGCCAATCTGCTCATAGATAGAGATCGACGCGACGTCGTCTGCTGCGGCGCGAACGCAGGGATCCCACCGTTCCAACGCCTCCGGGCGCATGTCGAACTGAGCGGCACCGATGCGCGCGTCGGCCTTAATTTCAGGGAGTTGGAGCAGGGACATTCGTATTCCTCGTCATGGTGCTTTGTAGGGATTCAGCGACAGGCTCATCCGATTTCGGCAGTTCTTGCAGGTCGCGCACTTCGTTCGGCTTCATCCATGGCGCGCTGCCGCCGGAGCCGAGCGCTTTGGCATAAAAATCGGCCTGATCCTTTAACGTGCCGCGCAGGAGCGCACGCTCATTGAATTTCACGTACATGGTCGAACGCTCCTGCGCGCTCATCAGCGTGTTCTCGATGGCGTCTTCCCAAATTTCAAACCAGTGCTGCAATCCGTACTGCACAAAGAAAATGCCCAGCTGCTCAATGCCGCTACCCCATGAGGTATCACCCATCATCAGTAGAGGGCGCGGCACGCCGAAAGCCCGGGCAATTTCTTCGATTTGATGATCGCGGTTCTCGTCCATCTGCGAATCTTTGGCGGTGGCGGCCCATTTTTCGGCCTTCATGCCATCCTCGAGAACCAGCCACTTGTGCGCGTTGTCGGAGCCGCTGTACCGCCCTTCGAGACTGGTCTGAATGTTTCCGATCTGCTCCTCGTTCAATTTCTGCGGGTGCATCAGCGCGCCGCCGGCCATCACGCCGTTGCGGAAGATGCGTGCTGCAGCTTTCTGCGCCTGGGAGGCCAAGCCGAGAGTTTCTTTGGCCTTGAGCACGCGAGACAGCCCGACCAAACCATGCTCGTCCTCGGAAAGGTCGGCGATGTGCAAAATGTCACGAGCCGCCAGAGTCAGCATTCCGCCATCGGGACGCTGCACCTCGTAACGCACCGTAAAGTCGTCGTTCATCTTCGGCGTAACTTTGCGCGAGTCGAGTGGAATTAGCCGAACCACAGTATTTCCACGCCAGACAACACGGGCGTACGCATTGCCATGCATCAGAGCGCGGAGCTGCATCGTGCTCTTGAATTTGTAGGGGCCCTGAAACTCATTCGGCCGATTTTTCAGCACTTGGTACAGCGGATGCGCGGACGCATAAGCTTTTTCGTCGCCGCGCAGTGTCAGATTCAATGGCAACATGCCGATGGATTCGGAGATGAGACTGACGCAGCGCAGCAGAGCCATGTTGTTCATGGCGCTTTTGGCGTTGACGTACTCGCCGCTGGCAGTCTCGCCGCCGCGCATGTAGTCGTGCAGTTCGTCACTGTCGAACGAGAAGAACGTGGGGCCACCGTTGGACTGAGCCGCCACCTGCGCAGTTTCCGGACGCAGCTGCGCCGCCGGTTCGCTTTTTGCAGTCCGGAAGAGGTCAAATAATCCCATTGGGTCCTTAAAACATGAGGATGCCGCGCCGGTTGTAGGCGCTTTCTACTGCCTTTGGCTTGAGCGCCATGAGAGAGACGGCATTAAATAAAGCCATCAAGGGGTCAATCTTTGCCTTGCCGGAGACCTGTTTAGTCACACTGATCGCGTTGCCCCGGTCCTCGGTACGCGCGTTGCTAACGCACCAGGCCATCATGGCTTGCGCGCCGTGCAGTAACTCACCGCCGGCCACTGCGCGCTCTGTCGTCTTGATCGAGGCGTTGAGCTTCCAGCCCTGAGAAATCGCCACGATCTGTTTCATTTCAATATCGCGCCCGTCCGAAATCAATTCGTCCACGATGTCGGTGATGCCGGCGGCGTCCACGCCAATGCCGTTTTCTTCCGGCAGCAGTCGGGCCAGCTGCACCCGGCATACGATGTCGGCCACACCGATCACATCTTTGCCGGGCAGGTCCACGATAGTTAGGTCGCCTTGCTTCTCGAAGTCACGCAGCGCTGGTGCAATTTCTGGCCGACGCTCGAGCGCGATCTGGTGCGCCCACGCGTGTGACCAAGTTAGCCAGCGCCCGGTACCGCGCTCACGCCCGACCAACGTCAAGCCCAGCAAGTCATCCAGCCCGCCCCCGTCAATGCCGACCACCACCACTTCGCTACTGGCCAGCAGATAGTCGAGCGTGATGTTGATTGCGCCGGCTGCCAGCCAGAAGTCCGCGCCCGCCCAGCGGTCGGTGCGCAGGTTCAGGCCGATCTCAATGTTCAGGTGCTTGGCGATGAACTTCTGATACTTCCCATCCCCCTGCCCCTGCATCTTGATTAACTGATCTTCCAGCCATTCGCCACTGACAGACCGCCCGATGTTCGGGTTGGTGACGTAATAGTTTTCCGGCTTTAGGTACGCCTTCGTCGCGACCATTGCATCCGGGAATTCGTAGAGCACACCCAGCGACTTGCGATCAATGATCTTACCGTCGCGAACTTTCCGGTAGTAGTCGAGCTTTTCCTTAAATACGCCGGCCGGCGGCTGGTCGCTCTGGGTGGTTAGATAGATCACCCATCCTTCTTCACGCGATATCTGGCCACCTGTCGCCTCAATGAACATGCTGTCAGCGTTGGCGCGCATACCGAAGAGCCAATGTTCGTCGATCAGGATACGACCCGACTTCTTCCCGGAAACAGTATCGGTGTCGGCGGCTACCACTTTGAGCGTGGCCTTCGTCACTCGATGAGTAATTGTCCGGATGTGGTCCTGAATCTGGAACAGTTCCAGCAGTTCCTCGTCAGCACGGATCATCCCGGCTGCAGGCTTAAAGCTGTTATCGGCCACCTCCTTAGTTGGCGCCAGGATGAGATGTTCCTCATCGCTGCGCCAGCAGAGGATCAGGGCGGTCAGCATGATTCCGGCTGCAATAGTGGACTTTGTGTTTTTCTTGCTGATCAGCAGGTAATATTCGCGGATCGCCTGCTTGCCTGTCTCGGCATCGTATGCGCCGAAAATGGCTGCGACGAAATCGAATACCCACTGCTCACTGCACTCGCCGAATGTCGGATGACCAGGCTGGTCGGTGATGCGCAACTCCTTAAAGATGGCCAGCGCTCTTTCCGCTTCGTCCGGATAAATTGGAGGCGGGATGATGGATTCACCTGCCACCAAACGCCGCTCCCAGTCAGGGCATGCAGTCGTCCATTCCATTACGGCACCTTCTTACCACCGGCGGCCGCCAGCCGCGGCGCGGGTCCGGGGCCAAATCGGCCGGTTGCCTTTTGCGCGTTTTCGTTCTGCTGTTCCTTCTTGCCTGTCTCGCCCAGCTTCTTGTGAGTAAAGGGCAGCAACGCTTTCGCCGCATCGATGCGCGATTTCGCATCGAGCATCTGGTCGTTCATCGCGATTGTGAGGAAGCTCTTTGGGTCGGTGTGCATCAGCGCAGCGTTGATGTCGAACGCTGGCGTCAGCGGCGCTGGCGGTGCTGGCGGCGCTGAATTTTGTGCAGCACTGGATGCCGAAGCGCGCGCCAAAGCAATGTACGCGGCCACTTCCTTATCTTTAACAAGTCGCGATCCGGCCGCCGAAGATGTTAAAGCGCTGTAACCGGCCTTAATTGCCGCTTCCTTATTCGAGAGCCCGGCCAAAACGGCATCGGCGAAGGCTCGCTTTTTGCCTGTTAAAGCCATTAACATTTCTCCAAACGGGATTATTTTCTGCGGATGAGGTACCAAGTGGTGTCCGGGGCCTGGACGCCCCAGACTTTTGATGCCCCCCCTTGATGCGAACGGTTCTCGCTATAGCTTGGCCGGGCGCGCTGGCACGGCAGCGTGATCGAGAACGTGTCTCAAGACGCCTGCCTGCCAGCACGTGCGCCAGCCTCGCGGGCTGACTTGGCGTCGTGGCATTCGTTGCAGAGCAGTTCCTTGTTGCTGTCCAGGTCATCCCCACCCATGTGGAGAGGCGTCTTGTGATCGACCACGTGGCCCAGCTGCGATCGGCCTTGTCGCTTGCACTCTTGGCACTGACCCATATCACGCGCTCTGATCTTCGCCCTGTCACGCACCCCAGCACTGCCGCGCTTGCGCTCGACGTTGGTGGCTGGTAGCGGCTTGGGGCCCGACCGTGGGGCCTGGGTCAGGCGCGAACCCAAAGTACGCAACTTCATCGACTAGGTGAAGGAACGCCAACAGGGTTGAACCCACCATCAGCGCGCACCACATGAGACATGCACATGCCACCGTCCAGCACAACGACACTTACGCCCTGCGGCAATTGCCGCTCAACGGCCTTGATGATCCAATCTCGCATCTCCTGCGTAAGCATGGAGGGATGCGTAACCACCGCAACGTCACCCGCGCTTGCCCTGATGATCTGGATGCCCTCGGACACCACGCGGTCGGTGCGCTTGGCACTCCAGCGCTTACGTCCACGATGCGCCAGTGCCCAGCACAGGCCACCTACTGCAAGAATGCCCGCGCCCATCAATGCGCCATACAGGAAGCAGTCGAATGTAGTTACGTTATTCATCGTGAGCCTTTACGTTCAGTGCACGGCACACCACAACATCGATGGGCTGGCCGTTCAGGTTGTAGCCATGTGCCTGCAGTGCGATGGCCAGGCGTTCGTCAGCAGCAAGCCTCGATGCGATGGCATCAAGCTGTGTGCTGTCGTTGTGTTGCACGGCGTTGGTCAGAAGCGCGCGCCATTCGTGATGCCTCATTCCTACGCCAATCATCGAAAGTGGTTTGCCCAATAGAAAAAGCCCGCTGACCTTTCGGTGCGGGCTTCAACTTTCTTTCTCACGTAATAACGGGAGAGACTAGCACAATATACTGAATAGCCTAAAGGCAGTCAAGCTACTATTTGCGGCCGGGCGCGCTCCATCGTGGCGCGGTCCTGCGCTGCGATGTCGATATCCTGCAGCGCATGCATGACCGCCAGATGCAGCGCATGCAGCCTGTTGTACACGGTCACTTCCGAGCACTTCAGCTCGTGCGCGATGCGTTTTACAGTCATCGAGCCGGCCAGATAAAACCAGAAGGCCACATCATATTGCGCCGGCGCCTTGACTCGGATGGCCGTGACGATGCTTTCAATCTCCAGTGCTGGGGCGGCCTCTGCCACCGGCCCCACGCTGCGGTCGCCATGCGTCTGCACCAGGTTGCAGTAATTCGATTTTCGCGGGTAGCCCAGTCCGCCATCATCGCGGCGTTTGCACCAGGTGGCCCAGTCGATCATCCGTTTGTTGATGTACTCGATCATGCCCGGCCCTCTCCAAAATTTGCTGATCGCAGCGCGGGCGCCGGTGTCTTAATCCGATGACTGTTAATCATTTGTATTCCCTGTTTTCTCTGCTGCCGTTGTGATGTGTTCGCCAGTTTCGCGCCGCACAAATCCGATAATTGCGCCAATTTTGTCCTGTGCCTGAGCGGCCGTATTCAGGTCCTTCTCCAGGTAGCCCATCGTGGTGGTGAAGCTCTTGTGGCGCATGACTTTTTGAATCGTCTGGATCGGCACGCCCGCTTCCGACAACAGCGTTGCGAATGTTCCGCGCAGCCGGTGTGGCGTGATGCCCTTGGTCGAACATGCTGCATTGGCCAGACGCAGGGCGTTGCGTGCAAATCCCGATTCGAACTGGCGACCATCGTTGCGGGTGGCAATCAGCCCTTCGTCCTTGCGGATGGCCGCGAGCTCATCGCGCAGCCATCCCGCCATCGGTACCGGCTCGGCCTCTCGCCCTTTGGTGATGCCAGGCGTGTACGTGCTGCGCTGCCAGTCCACCCATTCCCAGCGGGCGCTGGCCGATTCGCCCTCGCGCAGGCCCAGGCCGAACATGAGGCGCACGGCGATGCCGACACCCGGCACCTTGTTCGACGCCTTGTCGACCGCTTCGAACCAGGCCTTGGCGATCGCTAGCGGCAGCACCGAGCGCGGCCTCTTCTGCACCTTGATCATCGAGACCTTCCACGGAGACCGGGCCAGGATCTCGCGCTTGACCGCCCAAAGCGTCAGCAGTTTGAGGATGCGCAGCCAGTGGTTGGCCGTGGCCGGCCGGTGGTCCTGCAGGTGCTCGTTTCGGGCGGTCTCCACGTGCTCGGTGTTGATTTCGCTGATCCGCATGTCGGCCAGCTGGTACATGTGCAGTCGGCGGAAGGTCTCGACGCTGGCGATGTGCGCGGTGCTGGAGATCGGGCGGTGCACGACCAACCAGTCGCCGACCAACTGGTCCAGCGTCGGTACCGGCTTGCCGCCGTTGGCCTCGACCACGGCCTCGTCATAAACGGCCTGGGCGAATGTCTCGGCGCGCGCGCGGTTGCGCAGCCTGGTCGACCGCTGCACACGGCGGCCGCCGACCTGGAAGCGGAAGTGCCAGATGGCACCGACCTTGAATACGTTCGCGCTCATAAGGCCTCCGCCAGTCCGCGCCGCTGCTGCTTCTTGTCCGGCCCCCTGGGGCCGTGCCAGGCATGACCCATCGATTCGAACCGGGTCTGCTCACCAATGTAGGTCAGGGCCACGCGCCCGGGCGCGCCCTGCCGGCACAGCGCCACGTCGACCTCGCACAGTCCGACGTCGTGCGTGTCCGGGTTGTACACCTCGTCCCGATACAGGAAGATCACCGCGTCCGCATCCTGCTCGATGGCGCCCGAGTCGCGCAGGTCGGATGGCATCGGGCGCTTGTTCGGCCGCTCCTCCAGCTTGCGGTTCAACTGCGACAGCAGGATGATGCCGATATCGAGTTCCTTGGCCAGCGACTTTAGGCCGCGCGTGATGCCCTCGATCTGCGCGTTGCGGTTGTCGCCGTCGCCTTCCATCAGCTGCAGGTAGTCGACCACCATCAGGTCCAGGCCATGCCGGCGCTTCATGCCCTTGGCCTTCATGCGCACGTCGAGGATGCGCAGGCCGCCCTGGTCGTCCAGGAACAGGTTCATGCGCTCGATCTTGATGGTCGCATGCGTCAGCGCGTTCCAGTCCTGATCCGTCATGTCGTTCGGCTGCAGCAGGTGCGGCAGCGGGATCCGGCCCAGGTTGGCCAGATTGCGGTCGTGCAGCTGCATCTTCGGCATTTCCATTGAGAGGATCAGCACCGTGTAATCCTCGGCCGCGTTGCAGGCGACGTTCTGCGCGAAGGCAGTCTTGCCCATCTTCGGGCGCGCGGCCAGCACGATCAGCTCGCCGCGCCGGATCCCGCCATTCAGCTTTGCGTCGACGGCCGGATAGCCGGTCGAGATTGCATTGACGCCGCCGGCAATCCGCCCCTCCAGCTGACCCAGGTGGTGCGCCAGGTCAGCGCTGGCGCGCACCGGCTCGATGCGGATGCGCGATTCGGCCAGTTGCTCGAGGCGGCTGGTGGCCCGGTCCAGCTGGGCGCTGGCCGTGTCCGGAGAGCTGCCTGCTGTCTCGGTGACGTCGCGGCCGAAGTGGATCAGTGCCCGCTTTACCGCCTTGTCGCGCACGATGTCGGCGTAGCGCGAGATCGTCGCCGCCGACGGATTGGACATCTGGATGTCGGCCAGGTACTGACGCAAGTCCGGCACCTTGCCGTTCAGGTCGACCAGCAGCGTCACCATGTCGCAGGACCGGCCAGCGACGACGTTCTTGACG
This sequence comes from Pseudomonadota bacterium, assembly GCA_030853745.1. Lineage (GTDB taxonomy): Bacteria > Pseudomonadota > Gammaproteobacteria > Burkholderiales > Burkholderiaceae_D > JALYUM01. The sequence goes on from JALYUM010000168.1 coordinate 14,516, forward strand.
ATTTCTTCGTAGATCGTGCGGTGGTCGCTCAGGAAGAAGTGCTCGCCACGCAGGTCGCCAATGCGGTCCAGTGCATCGTTGTCGCGCAGCAGGCCGCCGATGACGCTCTGCTCGGCGTCAATGCTGTGCGGCGGGGCTTTGATTTCGTTATTCATACTTTCGCTCGCGTATCTTGGTGAAATTGCTCGATTTGGTCAGCCATTCCAGGTCAGCCATGAACGGACGTTCGCCGCTACCTTTCCCGACCAGGAAATCGCAGGTAGCCACGTAATCAAAAAAGCGGCGCCAGTAGTCCAGGTTCTGTCGATCGGTATCCTCGTTCCACCTTGCTCGTAACTGCGTAGCTCTGGCAGGTGTCCAATCCCGTACTTGCGGACACTGGGGTAAAACTTCGTGGTAGAGGGCGATGATTTCCTTGTGCGGACATTCCAGCTTCTTGTCGGCCGGCGGCAGGTCGTCGGCATCGCCGGCGACATCTACCCCGTCAGGGGTAGAGGCTTTTGAGGTTAACTCTCCTCTTCTCTCCTCTTCTCTAGGCGCGACATGGCGTGACAAGTCGTGACTTGGCTTTTCTTGGTCGTCTTTGGCGTCCCGTTCACGCTGTTTGCGTTTGCGTTCGGTCGCTGTGTTGTCTTCGCGTTCGCGCTTTGGCTGGCGTGACTCCCATCGTGCGACGCGGCCTTGCTCCAGCAACCCGCGTCCTTCCATGGCCTGACGGATGCGTGCAGTGGTGCCGTCCTCGGCGCCCAGCAGGAAATCGGTTGTTTCGTCGTCGATATCGCCCACGAGTCCGCGATCCTGGTTTGCACTGGCCAGTTCAAGGATCAGCGCCCATACCGTGATCACGTCGCCAACGCGGACGCCGGCCTTCCTGGCGATCAGGCCGAACTTTGGGTCGTTGACGCTGCCGTGGTGCCAGCGGAACCAGTCGATGCCGTTGGCCATTACGCGAATCTCGCGACGCAGCACTCGGGTGCATGGGCAGCATCTTCGGCGGCATGACAGTCGACGCAGCGTCGAGCGTTTAATGCAGGGCCGAACAGTGAGACGAGGTGCGCCTCGTCCCACCCGGCCTGCCACTCTTCGATCGCCGCAGCGTCTGGGTTCATATGGTGGTCTTCGCGGCCGCGACCAGCGGCGAAGGCATTCTGGCCGCGTGCGCGAATCTGTGTACGGGAAATGATTTGGTCAGTCACGAAACACCTCCGCTTCGTCAATAACCTTGCGCAGGTTCTTGCGCGCCCGGTACTCAGCGCGCTGCTTGTCACGATTTTGCTTGTCAGCGATCGCCACCTGGTCATGTCGGCGCCAAACCAGCGCCGTCTTCGCGATCTTCCGTTCCGCGATAGTGATAATGATTTTCTCGTCCATCTTTTCCTTGATAATCGTCGGCAGGTACTACATCGCGGCTGGTTCGTGCCGAAGGCGGAAGCCTTTAAACCTGCCTCCGTCCACACACACCGGCGCCGCCGCGGCTGGCTGGGCGGCCGGGACCCCGACATCCTCGGGATTCCTTTCGTGGCGGCGGTGCTTTACCATCTGTTCGTGCTGCGGTATGAATGAGCTGGCGAAAAAAAGGACTGCGGCCTAACCCTCCGCGAAGGCGGTCGAGACAACTGACCTCGGTAGGGTTGAGCAGCACTTCTATGGTGATGGTGCGTGTTTCGGTGGTCATGCGATTCTCCTGGTGGTGGGGTGATTCAGGGCTTCTTAAAAACATTGCATTTATGAAACATTCTTAGTGCGACTGAGCGCACTGGTTGGAAAGGCGGGTTATGGGGATTGCTCTGCCAACTCAGGCCAATGCTCTTGCCAGTCATCGGGTTTCAAATCGCGGCGCGAGACCTGGCCATTCGTAGCGAGCTCGATCTCAACGCATCGCGTCGAACTGATTGCAGCTTTACCGCTCGCCATTTGCGAGAGGTAGGAGGGGGATACGTTTTTCAGCTGAGCAGCAAGCTGCTTGGCACGTCCGCGCTGGGATGAGATGTAAGTTTTCAGGTCCATTGCATCAGTTTAGTAACTACTAAACCTTAAGTCAAGTGAATACTAATTTAGAAAACGCTAAACTTTGCTCATGGATATTGTTGAAACACGACGCGCGAACCTGCGCCGCTGGGTGGCCAAGCACGGAACTCCAGTAAAAGAGAAAAGTCTCTTCTCGCAGCTCAAGGCAAATGGCTCCTTTGGGGAGAGGGTCGCGCGCCGGCTTGAAACTCAGTACAAAATGGGAGCGGGATGGCTCGACCAGCAGAACGCCGAGGTAGCGGCCACAGCTTTTGACGTCAATGCCAAACCTGTCGCGATGGGCAGCCGTGCGATCCCGGTGATATCAGCTATCCAAGCTGGAAAGATGAAAGAGATCGCCCAGCCGTATGCAGTCGGGGACGGCTTCGCAGCGATCTACGTGGATGATGGGTATTCGCCGTGGGTCTTCGCGCTTGAGATTGAAGGTGATTCGATGACGCCTGATTACCAGGAAGGCGATCTGGTAATAATCGAACCTGAATGGGCGCCGAGGCCTGGAGAGTGCGTAGCGGCAAGAAACGGCCACGAGGAAGCGACATTTAAAAAATATCGGCAACGGGGTATTGATGCAGATGGAAACGATATCTTCGAACTGGTTCCATTGAACGAGAATTACCCGACCGTGCGCAGCGATGAAACACCCCTTCGCATCATCGGGGTAATGGCGGAGCACCGACGAAAAGCTCGGCGCCGATAATGAATCGTCAGAAGATACCCTTTATCAAAGGCCGCGATCAATTCCAAATCAACGTAGCGGGAGAGAGCTTCTATCCCGATGCTTTCGCTGCTCTGTGCGGGGCTCGCACCCGCGACGGCATCGCTTTCCCGGCCCGCGCGCAGCTGACGCTCGACGACGGTAATCCACACGACAAAAACGCAGTCAAGGTCGCTGTCAATGGTCACCAAGTGGGCCACCTTCCGCGCGAGGCTGCGAAGGCCTTTCGTCGCACTATACGATATGGCGAACTAGCAATACATGAGGTGTTTGAGTGCGCTGCGCTAATTAATGGCGGCTGGGACCGTGGCGGGGGTGACGCTGGCAATTTTGGTGTCAAGCTCGACCTGGCGCTGTTCGACGACTGACGGCGAGCCGCCACATCTGATTCTCGATGCGCTGCACCTCAAAAGCACAACGTCAGCAACATCACAAAACTTTCATCACCCCCACCCGCCGAGAGCGGGTATTTTTTCGCCAAGAAAATGGGCGCGAATCTAAGTTTAACATCCACTGCACGATTGTTTAGCAAACGCTTGACTTGATGGTTTAGTGTTTGCTAAAGTAACTCCACGAAACGCGCTAAGTGGCGCTATTGGAGACAACGATGCGATTCATCCTCTTCTACAAAATTGACGTCACGAACCGGTATCCGGTCACTACAGCCATCTGCGGAGCATCGATCACGGTCATGTTTATGTGCGTAGGGCATGCCTGGGGCTGGGTGTGATGTTCAAGAAATCCCACGCGGAGCTGCTGCTCACCATCCAGCGTAGCGTTGCGTTCGCCCGGGACGCATTCCCCGGCGATGTCGACCAGCGCGCCACCTCATTCATCTCGCATCTAGCAGGGAGCATCTATCCCGATGACCCGGCATCGAGCGACTTGGTCTTCGAGCTGCTGTTCAACCAGATGGCGCTGCCGAAAGCCACGCAGGCACCAGCCGGAGGAGCCCAGGCATGAGCTTCTGGTCTCTCTACCGCTACTGCCGTTTCACTGGCATGGCCCGGCGCGCCGCCATCGGCCGCGCCTACCGGCTCAGGATGCGCTGACATGCAGCGCGTCGCGCCAGACAGCGCCGCACTCGAAGTCGCCCACCGACTTTTACGCACGCCCTTGACGCTGGCCGAGGCTCAAAAAATACCGAGTCTCCGGATCGTTCTGGAGATCGTCGCCCGCCGGCACATGCAGCGCCGCGCCCGGGTGGATGTGAAAAAGCTGCAAGCCAACGACAACGATTAGGAGTACCCATGCGAGCAATTGCATTCCAGCGCGGGGCCAACATCCCGATGACCACCGACACCTTCCAGCGCCTGGAGCTCCAGCTGCGCACGTCCGCCGAGACCCTGATCTCGCGCCCGACGCCGGACAGCTACAACCAGTTGACGAAGATGTTTTCGGCGCTGGTGCGCTGCAACCTGGTCGGCGAAACCATGGACCTTGGCAACGATGCGCTGTCGGACATCTGCGACGGCTACCAGTCCACCGGCGCCGTGGCCATCACCGACGTGCAGGGTGAGCACATCCGCCTGGCCGTCGACAGCATGACCAAAGCGCTGCACCTGGTGCCGGTCAATAAACTCGAGCAGGCCGTTGCCGAGGTCGAAGTATTTTGCGCAAGCGTGGGAGCGTGACCATGCTGCGACTGAACAAAGACGGCTTTCCCGGCAACCCACTCGGCGACCAGCGCGCCTACCGCAAGCACGCGGCCGGCTCCGGATCGCGCGCCCCGCACGCTGTAAAACTGGAGCGGCGCGACGCCGCGTGCGCCAGCATTCTGTTGCTGCTGCAATCGAGCCCGAAGTCCGCGCGCGCTCTCGCCGACGAGATCGGATTGATTCCATCAACGGCTTACGCTTATTTGCGCTACATGGCGATCGACCTGCGCAGCGTGCATCGGACAGGCATGCTCGACCAGCTCAAGCGCGAAACGTGGGCGCTGGGCGAAGACCTGCTGCTGCCGACGCGCGATCAGATGATGGACACCGCTTTCGCGCAGCGTCAGCGCACCGTGCCGGCCAAGCAGGTTGGCATGTGTCGCGATGGCCTGGTCTCGGCGCTGTTCGGCGCTCCACCAAGCACTTAATCATGGCCACCTATTCCGTCCGCTGCAAAGACGCAGCATGCCGCCATCGTCGGGTAATCGACCGGCATCCCGACACGTACCTGGTCGTGCCGAAGTGCGCGATCTGCGGCCAGCGCAAGGGGTGGCGCATAGAGCAACGGCCTTATAACCGCCGTGGGATCTGCAGCTGCGGGAAGTCACCGCTTTATCCGCACCGTGTCGGCAAGTACAAATTTTGTGACCACCACCCGCACGGCTTCTACAACCAGGCCAAGCGCCAGGGCGTGTCCGATGACGATATCCCGCTCGATTTCTTGGGCAAACCGATGAAGGAAACCGACGATGTACCATTTTAAAAAAATCTCCACTTGGCGCGAGCGCATCGGCCAGACCGCGGAATTCCCTCTGTACTTGGCCACCGACGTCGAGCGCGCAATGGTGGCAGAGATAGCCGAGTTGCGCGCTGCCCAAGTCGCCGACACCACCACGTCTGGCAGGGCTGCGCCGACCTTGGGCGAAGTGTTCGCGTCGGTTGGTGGCTTTATGACCGGAGGCGAGCTAGGCTACCCATCGTTTGGAAGTATGGATGCCCTGAGAATTTTCACTCAGCGCTCAATCCGCGCCGCGCTTGCCGCAGCCCCACAGCCGCAGGTACAAAGCGAGTCGCGCATCGCCAATCTGGAGGCCGCCCTGCGCTACTACGCCGATGGCAATCACTTTGTGCTGGCCGATCCTGACGCATGGGATACTGTCAGCGGCGAGCCGGTCAACTTCCAGTGCGATGAAGCTGGGACAGCGACTGTCGAGGATGGCAGCATTGCCAAGATGGTTCTGGCCGGCGAGCCGATGCCGCAGGACGACGAAGAAGTTCCGGCCACGCTGCCGAAATCCGAGGGCGCCGATCAACAACCCGTCACCCCATCCGTGGCGCTGGCCGACAACAACTCCTGGGTGGCGCGATGACGCGCCAAGTTACGGAAGAAGACCTGCGCGCGCCGGAATACCGCGAAGGCAAGGCAGAGGACTATGAGCGCCGTAGCGACGGCAAAATCGTCCGAAAGGATCGCTTCGTTCGGGGGATGCAGGATCTTGCTGCGATTCTCGTCGGCACGCGCGATTACGAAATTGTCGATGTCATCGCGGCTGCACGCCGGCTAAATGGCGTGCGCATGTTAGACGCCCTTGAGAAGGCGGAAGAAATTTACGAAGGCGAAGAGAAGGCGATTCAGGCGCTCGACTATGTGAAAGCTGTTCTCAATGCCAAACAGGAGCCGACATCATGACCACCACCAATCCCCCAGCTCAGTCAAGCACCTTGCATCAATCGACCTTCCTAACGATGGAAGCGGTAGCAATGCTGACAGGTCGGCGCAGAAAATCGAAACAGGTAGAGGCGTTGCGTATGATGGGCCTGCCGTTTTGGGTCAACCCGATTGGACAGCCGATTGTGACGGTGGCCGCAGTTGAGGGCCGACGGGAGCCGACGCGCGAAAAAGAATGGGTAATGCCGAGGAAAAAAGATGGGCCGAAAAAACACGCGTAACTTGAATATGCCGCCACACATGCATCCGCGGATGCAGCGTAGCGGCAAGATTTACTACTACATGTATACGAAAGACAAGCCGCGCAAGGAAATCGCTCTCGGCGACGATTTCATTCTGGCGCTGAAAAAGTATGCCGAGCTGAACGTCGTGGTGGCGCCGAACGCCGGTGCAACGTTCGCTGACGTGCAGAAGAAGTACGCGACCGACGAGCTGCCGAAACTGGCGAAGAGTTCAGCGCGAATGTATCAGTCCGATATTAAACATTTGATGGAAGCGTTCGGCGAGGCGCCGCTCAGCAAAATCAAGCCGATGCACATTCGCGTGTTCCTAGATGACAATGCGGAAATTCCTACAACTGCTAATCGGTGCAAGCGTGTCTTCTCGACAATGTGGAATAAGGCGCGTGGCTGGGGGTATACCGATCTGCCAAACCCGTGCGAGGGCATCAAGGGGCACACGTTGGGCAAGCGGACGGTGTACATCACAGATGAAGTCTTCGGCCTCGTGCGCGACCACGCCAGCGCCGTGCTACGCGACGCGATGGACCTGGCCTATCTGACTGGTCAGCGGCCCGCAGACGCGCTCAGCATGACTGAGCACGACATCATCGATGGGCACCTGATCGTCACGCAGGAGAAAACCAAGCAGCCGCTGCGGATCCAGATCGTCGGGCAACTTGCTGAACTATTGACCCGGATCGAAGAACGAAAGGCGGGTCATAAGGTGAGAACGGCTGCGCTGCTTGTGAATGAGCACGGCAAGCGTTTGTCAGCGTCGATGTTGCGTCGGCACTTCGATGCTGCGCGCGTGGCGGCCGCGGAGAAGAATACGACCAGGGCGGCAGACATCAGGGCGTTTTGGTTTTACGATCTTCGCGCGAAGGCCGCGGATGACACATCAGATGATCGCGGCGACCAGGCGGCCAGCGATCTGTTGGGACACGATAGCGTCAAGACGACGCAGCGGCACTACTTGCGACGAGGGAAGATTGTGGCGCCGACAAAATAAATTATTTTGGGTAGAGCTTCCCTCGCTCCATTGCAAGACGTCTAAGCTTTTTAGATATTAACTTTTGGTCCGCATTGCTGTGGGCGCTATAGTCTGCTAAAGCGTGGGCCTTATTTTCGAGTTGCGCCCTTGAGGTCTCGGTAGCGTCCTTCGCTTTCGTGGGATCTGGAACACAAGGAATTCCGCTCGAATTAAACTCCAATACACTTACCCCATATATTGCGGCAGACTGCCGTCCACCATACGTATAGACATAATGCGAGGTACTTTCGTCATGGACCGATGAGCGATCTACGGAAAGCATATTTTCATCCTGCTTTGAAGGACAAAACCGGCTTTCCGAAGGCTCACCTTTTTGAAAAAAATCAGGGTGAATGTGCCGAAATAATACTTCCTCGGGATCGTTAAGGTTATCGCTCATTATGCACCAATGCGCTTATCAAAATCGTCTAAAAAGATTTTCTCTATTTCTTCGTACTCAACGGGTCTAAGAGTCGCATCGCCATCGATTTCGATTCCAAACATCTGAATCTTCCCATTTTCTAAAAACTCAATGGTGTAATCCCAACCAGAACTCTCTAACTCAAAAGAAATTCCGCCTTCTTCCGTCGGGAAAATCTTAAATAAATGGCATACGCTTGATCGTTTCGCCAAGAGGCGTCCAGCATTATCTATAGCGGGCTGGGTAATCTTTATACCATCGCCCTCATTCCATCCACCGGGTAAGTCCCCAAGTTGTTTAATTCTGTCGCGGCATATTAATAAATCGCCGCTATGCCCAGGGTCAATTACTCCAATGTCATGCACATGTACAACATTTCGAATTAAATCGTTGTGATCAACTTCAATTTGAAGATCGTATTGCACTTCGGAAGTTAAATACGGAGCGAACTCTTCGACTACGATGCTCTTCTCGCGATTTATTTCGACATCACCATACTTCTCGACTGAAATAACAACCGATCCAAGTTGGGATGTTGGGACTATCTTTGCCTGGACAAGAACGCCGATTCCTTCCACTCGCGTCTCATAAGTACCCTTTATACGAGTCATCAAACGTTTGCGTTTTTCGTTATCTAAGTACACCACCGCGCCTTTAGAGCTAGTAGTGTTCAAAAACTCAATACGCTCGTCGTCTCGCAGTCCTGATCCGAGCTTATTTAACGCACGAACTTGTTGCGCGGTCAGTGCGGGGGTTGCTCCGTCATCCTCAGCAGTATCAACGAGATGCACCAACTGATTAAAAGAAGAGGCCATTAAATGTTCAAGCTGGTCTACCATTCCCGGAAGATAAGCTTGAGCGCGGCTACGGTTCCAATTCAAATTTGGAACCGCACTGCCATTGGTCAGTCCTACAAGGTCGAATGTTAAGCTTTGATCAAAACCCTTTGGCAGTCGCACCTTATCGGCATGCTCTGCGTACCATCCGGCTTTCACAAACGATACAATTAATTCTCGGAAGGCAGGCAAATCACTCAGAACCTCAACAGGCAGGCGAGTTCCTTCGAACCTAGGGCCAACGTACCTAAGTTGAAAGTCATTCACGTTGTCAGGAGCCTGATTTTCGTTCATCGTCGCCTCTAAGCTACTCTTGTCAAGTGCTACACATGACATTCTTTATTGTGATTATTGCACTATCAACCTTGTTCGTCCACGTTGATTTTTAGAGAAGCTAACATGGCTTTTGTGGAGCGGTTGCTGTTTTGTGGAGCGTGGAAAACGCAAAATTGTGCGTTTTTCAGTGGAGCGGGTGAAGGGAATCGAACCCTCGTCGTAAGCTTGGGAAGCTTCTGCTCTACCATTGAGCTACACCCGCGTGCACCGCATTTTACGCGGCTTGGGGCGGAACTGACAACTTATCAGCACAGCCCCTTTTCCCTCAACGACTACACGTTCAATTTGCCTTCGATCGAATCGTCCAGCGTCTTGCCAATCGCAGCCCCAATCAGCATCTTGATGCCGGCGATCGCCTTGCCGTGCTTGTTGTCCCAGTAGTACGCATCGGTGGGCACAACCTTGATGACGGTGATGCGCGGGTCGTCTTCGCCTTCGGTGAACCAGGTTTTCAGGATCGGGTTCCACAGTTCCTTGATTTTCGCCTTGTCGGTCGAGATGGTGGCGTGCCCTGACAGGTGCAGAAATTCCGAATGGGTCGAGCCTTGCAGGTACAGCTTGACGGTGGGATCGTTGGCGATCTCGGCGTTCTTGTGGCTGTCGCTTGAACTCAGGAACCACAGCGTGCCCTGGTCGTCGACCGACCGGATATTCATTGGCCGCGCGCCGCCCGATGGGCCGCTATAGGTGGTGGTGACGAAAAAGCAGGTGTCGGAACTGTCGACAGTTTCCTTGATTTGCTTGACGGCTTCCGCGCCGACGAGGTCGCGGTGGTTTTCTTCAGGCTGGTTCTGGTTGATCGAGTCCATGGCGTGTCTCCTTGTGGATAAGTAATCACCTTATCTCAAGCCCGGACGTGCGTGCGTTAAGCACCTCACCGAGTGCGCATGCGCCGGCGGAAATAGGCGGGGCAGACGCCAGCGCGTTGCATGATAAACTGCACAACTATGCATCATGCAAAAACATGGGAGTTGGTTAGTGGATCAGCTGGTAAAAACAGGCATCATCGGGCTCGACGAGATACTGCATGGCGGCATTCCGCGCAATAACAATCTGATCGTCGAAGGCCCGCCGGGTTCCGGCAAAACCACGCTTGGCCTTGGCTTTATCTACCATGGCGCCCGCGATTTCGATGAGCCCGGCGCCATTGTCTCGTTCGAGCTCGACCCTGCCAAGCTGCTGCGGGACGCCGCCGGCTTCGACTGGGATTTGCAAGGCCTGATCGATGCCGGCAAAATCAAGATCATCCAGACCAGTCCGGCTGTGCTGCTGAGCGAATTTCGCAGCGACGACGGCGTCTTTGCCGCCACCTTGCGAGGCATGGGCGTCAAACGCCTGTTAATCGATGGCCTCACGCCGCTGCGGCTGTACGCCGAGGCGCACGACATGCCGTTCCGCGAAGACGTGCATCTGTTGATCGAAGGCCTGACGCGCCTGGGCGTCACCACCATGGTGACGGCAGAAAAAGACGAATCGCTGGCCGGCGTGCTGGCGCATGAACGCTTCGTGTTCGACACCATCATCACGCTCACGCGCGAAGAGACCAAGCGGCGCGTGCAGCGGCGCCTGACCGTCATGAAGTCGCGCGGCCAGGATTTTATCGGCGGCAGTCACACGATGCGCATCGAAGCGGGCGTGGGCGTGCACGTGTACCGGCGCGCCCAGTCACGTCCGCTGCAGAGGGAAGACCAGCCGACATCGAACCAACGCATGTCGACTGGCTCGGCGCCGATCGACGCCATGATGGACGGCGGCATCTACAAGGGCTCGGTGACCTTGGTGAGCGGCATTTCGGGCACCGGAAAAACCGTGTTCAGCGTCCAGTTCCTCAGCCATGCAATTTCCGCTGGTCACAAGACGCTGCTGGTGACGCTGGACGAGTATCCGCGTCAGTTGATGCGCAATGCCAGGTCGCTCGGCTTCGATTTGCAGGGCATGGTGGAGAGCGGGAATTTGTTCATCCATTACGAATCGCCGCTGGAGCTTGAACTCGATGTGCACTTCGACCATATTGTCAAACTGGTCGAGAAAGAAGGCATCGACTGCGTGGTGTTCGATTCGATCGCGGTCTACGAAATGACCAGCCGCACCGAAGTGGCAGACTATCTGTATGCACTGGCGACGTTCTTCAAGAGCCGCCTCGCCACAACGCTGTTCAACTACGAAAGCCCGGAATTGCTGGGGGTGTCGCAGATCAGTGAAGAGCTGAAAGGCTCGCACCTGGTCGACAACATCATCCTGCTTAATTACGTCGAAATTTCCACCGTGCTCAGGCGTGCGATTGCCGTGCCAAAAGTGCGCGGCAGCCGCAACCTGCAGATCACGCGCGAGTACACCATTGGCGTGGGCGGCCTGCTGCTGATCGATGAAAGTGACGCCGATACCCAGGCGGTGCCGCAGCTGCCGTTTTCGTCGTACTACGGCTTGCTGTCCCGCTCGCCGTCGCGTCAGAGCCCGGCCGTGGATGAAGCCGTGGCAAAAGGCGGACCGTTGCCGGAGTCACCGACGTTGCCAACCGAACCGCAGCAGTGATCCGCGTCGAGCTTCCCGACCTGGCACCGGTCGACTGGGACGACTGGAGCACGCCGCTGCAACAGTTTTCCGCAGCGACCGGCCTGGTCGCTTGCGCCTACGATGCCGAGGGCACGCGTCGCATCGGACCGCTGACCGGTACCCGGCTGGGAGTCTTGCTGGCTGGCTCCAGCTTGTGGAACGACGACGGTGCAGGAACGCGTTTCGAGCGCGAACAGGTAGCGGCCACCTGCGCGTCCGGCCAGCCGGTCGTGGCCCAGTTTGCCGAGGGCCTGCGCGTGCAGACGCAGCCCCTTTTGCTGCGCGGCGTCGTGTATGGCGTGGTGGTGTTTGGCTGGCGCTTTGCCGACTTCAGTTCGCCGCTGGCGTGCGAGCGCATCGCGCGCCAGATTGGCGTGCCCGGCCATGTGCTGTGGAACGAAGTACGCCTCGACGCACCGGTGTCGGTGCAGCGGATGGGCACGTATGCGGCGCTGCTCGGCACGCTGTCGCAGACACTCGATCGTCAGCGCGAAACCATCGACGAGCTGACCCGCGTCAGCCGTACGCGCGAACTGTTTCTGGCAACGGTGTCGCACGAAATGCGCACCCCGCTGTCGGCACTGTCGATGCGGATCGAACTGTTGTTGCGCAGCGTACCGGCGCTGGCACCGGAAGTGCTGGCCAGCCTGGAGTCGATGCGTATCCACGTGCGCCAGGAAGCCGGCATGGTGGACGACCTGATCGATGCGGCGCGTACATTGACCGGACAGATGTCGATCGAGCGCGCGCCGGTACTGCTCAGCCAGGTGCTGCATGACGCCATCAGCACCGTGGAAACCCACGCCCATGCCAAGCACATTCTGATGCAGGTGACGCCCAGCGATTATGGCAGCCAGTTCCAGTTCAACGCCGATGCCCGGCGCCTGCAGCAAGTCATCTGGAACCTGCTGTTCAACGCGATCAAATTCACGCCCGACGGCGGCGTGATCCGGATCGCCGCGCGGCGCCTGGACGGCATGCTGGAGATCGACATTGCCGACACCGGCCAGGGCATCGCGCAGGAAGACCTGGCGCACGTGTTCGGCGCGTTCAATTTGCAGCAGCAAAATAACGGCACCGGTTTGGGCCTCGGCCTGTACATCGCGCGCCGCATCGTCGAACTGCATGGCGGCACGCTCAGTGTCAGCAGTCCCGGGCGCGGCCTGGGGGCAACGTTTGCCATCCGGCTGCCGCTGTAAATTGTTGACAAGAATGTCTGACGGTCACTGCGCGGTCATTTTTGGTAGCTAGCATGGCGCAACTTTTTCCTACCCAGGACCGCCATGTTCTTCGTTCCACCATCCCGTTTGACACCGCTGACATTGGCACTGATCGCAGCAGGCTTGTGCGCCAGCACCGCCGCCAGGCTTGCACATGCCGAAACCGCCGACGATAACGGCGCCAGTGCGCTGTCGACAGTCGTCATCACCGCCACCACCGAAAAGAAAAAGCTTGGCGACGCTGTCAGCGCAGCCGCATTGGGGCGCCGTGCCAACCTGGATACGCCGTTTTCCACCAGGTCGGTCAGCAGCGATGAAATCGAGGACCGGCTGGCGACCAGCATTGCCGAGGTGATGAAATACGACGCGTCGGTGACCGCCATCAGCCCGCCGATTGGCAGCCATCCGGCCACCATCGCCATGCGCGGCCTGCGCCTCGACGATTTGAATGGCTACAAGATCGATGGTCTGGCGAATATCAATCGCGGCACGGAAATGCCGCTCGAGATGTTTGAAAGCGTGGAGGCATTGAAAGGCTTGTCCGGCTTTATGTACGGCTTCGGTTCGCCGGGCGGCATCATTAATTATGTCAGCAAGCGCCCGACCACGGAGCGCAGTGTCAGTCTTGATGCCGGCTACCAGCAAGGCAGCGCGCTGAAAGAACATATCGATACCGGCGGGCGGTTTGGCCAGGACGAGCAATTCGGCTATCGCCTCAATGCGCTGCACGAACAAGGCGGCCTGCAACAGGACGATGGCGACATCAAGCGCAATGCGCTGGGCTTGAATCTGGACTGGCGCATCCACCGCGACCTCGCGCTGACGTTCGATACGCTGTACCAGAAACGCCGCAGCGTGGGCGGTACCGATATCATCGCCGACATCAAGTACAGCATCCCGGAACCCCTCAGCGGCAAGGACGCCTTGAACAGTCTCGGCGCGTTCAGCGAGGTGGAATATTACCTGTCCACGCTGGGCCTGGAATATCGTCTGGCGCCGGACTGGAAAGCCAGTCTGTCGTACCGCTATTCCGATTCGACACGCGTTTATAAAAAGGACCAGTATTATCTCCAGGACAGCGCGGGCCGCTATCGCGACCGCGTCACGTCGGAGTCGCATGCGTACACTTTCCACCAGGCGCAGGCGACACTGGAAGGCAAACTGACGACGGGCGTCATCGACCATCAGCTGATATTTGGCGCAATGTCGCAGGAGCTGGTATCGACGTCGTCGGTGGTGACGCCAAAAACCTATATCGGTTACGGCAATCTGGCCGCACCGACGATCTATTCGGCCAGCACGGTCAATTACAGCGGCGGCACTTACGAGGACGAGAAGACCACGCAGGATGCGCTCTTTGTCAGCGATACGCTGGTCTTTTCGCCGCAATGGTCGGCATTGACCGGACTGCGCTATACCAAATTCAAGGATACCGCCTACACGACGGCGAATAAAGTCAGCGCCGACTATCCAGCCAACAAGGCCACGCCCACCGTTGCGCTGATGTTCAAGCCGCGTCCGGATACAACGCTATATGTCAGCCATGTCGAAGCGCTGGAACAAGCTGCCAGTGCACCGGGCAGCACGCTCAATCCTTTGAATCAGACCTTCGCACCCATCAAAAGCCGCCAGTCAGAAATTGGTGTCAAGTCGGAACACCGGTTGTGGAATGCCACTGCGGCGCTGTTTCGCATCGACCGCGGCGCGCAATACACGAATGCTGCGAATTATTTTGTCATGGATGGCCAGACGCGCTATCAGGGCCTTGAATTGAACAGCGTCGTGCAGGCCAGTAAAAATGTGTCGGTCGAAGGCGGCATCATGCTGCTCGATGCAACCCTGGAAAATGCTGCGGCAGCGTACACCGGCAAGCGCGCTGTCGGTGCACCAAAGCGCCAGGCTTCGATGCAGGTGACCTGGCGCCCCGAGATGCTGGCAGGACTGGCGCTGCACGCCGGCACGCAATATCTCGGCGCACTGGCGCTCGACGCTGGGAATGTGCATACCCTGCCGTCGTATGCCTTGTTCGATGCGGGTCTGAACTACCGCGCGCGCATGGCGGGCCACATGGTCAGCCTGCGCCTGAATGTGACCAACCTCGCCGGCCGCAAATACTGGACGTATTATCAGGAAAACTATCTGAACGCGGGCGCACCGCGAACAGCCAGTCTGAATGTTCGTGTCGATTTTTAAAGAAGATTTTTCATGTTGATAAAACCTTGCGTTCTGGTGCTGTGCCTCGGCATGGTGCCCGTGCTTGCTGCTCCGAATTACCAGACCAAGACACCGTACCAGCCACAGCAGGACATGGCCAGTTACGAAGCGGTACCGACAGGTTACTTTCCGGTGTCAACGCAGATGCTGGCGCGCCATGGTTCACGTGGTTTGACGGGTTTCAAGGCCGACCTGGCGCTGTACAACATGTGGCTGCAAGCGCAACGCCAAGGCGCGCTGACCCCGCTGGGACGCCAGTTGGGACCGGATATCCTGGCACTGATGCAGGCAAACGCCGTGCTCGGGTTTGGCGTGCCGGGAATCACCAAACCCGGTTATGGCAACGAGACGCAGCAAGGCATTGCGGAACACGCCGGCCTGGCACGGCGGATGGTGGCGCGCCTGCCCGCGTTGTTTGCTGACGCCGGCCCGCCGCGGCAAGTGGTGGTGGTCACGTCGGGCAAGGACCGCGCGGTCGACAGCGGCACTTTTTTTGTGCAGTCGCTGTTGGCAGAACGGCCGAATGTACGCGCTGACCTGGTGTATCCGCCGTCGCGCGCGCCCGCCGCAGAGGTCGACCACGCGTCGCGCCCGATGGGAACCGATCGCTTCCTGTTGTACTTCCACAAGCTCGGTCCACAGCGCGACCTGGTGGCCGACCCCACCGATCCCTTGTACGCCACTTACGTCGCCAGCCAGGCGTATCAGGCGTATGGCAACAGTGCGGTGCTGGCGGACAAGGAGGCCGCGGTGCTACACCAGCCGCGCGTACTCACCGCCAGCCGCGTCGCACTGGCGCGCTTGTTTCATCCTGCATTCCTGGATCGGCTCGATCGCGGCCAACTGCAATTTGCCAATACCGGCACGCGCACATTTTCAAGCGCCGACGGGAAATTTTCCAGCACGCTGACAGGCGACGGCAGCGAGCAAATCGCCTCATCGCTGGACGCCGCCCTGGCCTTGTACGCGCTTTATTGCGCGGCCGCCGACATGCGGGTCGAGCTGCCGGTAAATTTCACGCGCTACGTCTTGCCGGCCCAGGCCGATGTCTTCGCGTGGGTCAACGATGCCCAGGATTTTTACCGGAAAGGCCCCGGCATGACGCAGCAGAAGGGCGTCACGTCGCGCATGGCCGGCACCTTGCGGGACGACTTTTTGCAGGAAGCCGATGCAGTCGCGGGCGGCAACCTGGCGCACCGGGCCAAGCTGCGCTTCGCCCATGCCGAAACCATCGTGCCGTTCGCCGCGCTGCTGCAGATTCCCGGCATGTCGGAAACGTTGCCGGAGGTCGCGCTGTACAGCTACGCGAACAGTCCGTGGCGTGGCGCTGCGGTGGCGCCGATGGCGGCGAATATCCAGTGGGACATGTACCGCAACGACGCCGGCACGGTACTGCTGCGCATGTTGTACAACGAGCGCGAGACGGATTTCATGGCGGGTTGCGATGCTGCACGCATCGCGCCGCGCAGTCATTTCTATGCGTATGCGGCATTGCGGACTTGCCTGTCCAAGGCACGTGATGACTGAAAATCTGTGTCTCGGGATTGCTGGGAAAAATTTGTTGTCAAACCCAGCGACCAGCTCTGTCATGGACAGATTGGCCGCAAAGAGACAAGCAGATGGACGGCGATTTACATCCTTCTTGACTGACTCCGCGGTGGCCGTTGCCGGCTGCCTGAGCGTGGTGAACTCAATGATGGAAATGTCTTCAGAATTTCACCATTCCTACATTTCAGAACGAACTAACGCTTTATGAAAAACTTTCAAAAACAATGGTGGACTAACGCCTTGGCGACCGGCGTCAGCGTTTTTTGCACAATCTCATTATTGAGAAGCGCAGCGATCTGGCCAACAACCGGCATTGCACAATTCGCCGTGTATTTCTTCTGTTTCCTGGGACTTTGGCGATTTTTCTCATTCATGCTGTGGCTTGCGCTGCTCTTTGTTCCGTCGTCAAAATGGGCAAACAGCTCAGGCTCATAGCGTAAATCGCTGGCATGGCGGGGTAATTGTCCACAATTGGGCTTACTGGACCATCATCTGCAAGGCTTCGTCGAACTGGCCGTTTGCCTCGGCATCGCGGAAATAACGCACGCGCTCCACACATACTTCGGCGGGAGTTTCTGCCGCTTGCAGCAGCGCCATAACCTCATCGGCAAATGCAGCGAGCGGCATGCTGTTGGGATCTGTCGACTGGCCCGGCGACAATTCTGTTTGCACCTGGGGCGGGACGATCTCGATCATTTCCACTTTGCCTGCCAGCAGCGGACGCATGGCCGCGGTGTACGAGTGAATGGCCGCCTTGGTCGCGCTATAAGTGGGCGACGCCGGATATGGCACGAAGGCCAGGCCGGAAGACACGTTGATGATCGCTGCATCAGCCTGCGCGCCAAGATGATCGATCAAGGCGTTCATCATGCGGACAGGTCCCAGCAGGTTGGTAACGATCATGTGTTCCGTGTCGGCCAGGTCGCGATGGGATGCCACCTTTTCGGTACTGAACACGCCAGCATTGTTGACCAGTACGTTCAATGTGGGATGCGCGGCCAGAAGCCGTTGTACGAAAGCTTCAATGTCGGCTGGTTTGGTAACGTCGAGAACGTATGCGCTCATCCGGTCGCGACCGGCGATGGCATCGTTCAGCACCTGCTGGCGGCGCCCGGTGATGATGACGTGGTTGCCTGCATCGTGCCACCGATGTGCCAGAGCTTGTCCGATGCCCGAGCCGCCGCCCGTAACGAGAATGGTATTGCCGGTCTGTTTCATGGTGATGTCCTTGCTGTCGTTGTGGTCCAGTCCGGAACGATCGTAAAGCATCGGGCGTCGCTACACAGCTGTTAATATCGATACACCTTGTCTCAAATTTGAAACGACCATGGATCTTGGTGCACTGACCGATTTCATCCTGGTGGCGCGGCATGGCGGTTTCGGCGCCGCCAGCCGCGCTGCCGCCAAATCGAAGGCAACCCTGTCGCGCCGCGTGCGCGAACTGGAAGACAGCCTCGGCGTTCGCCTGGTCGAGCGCGGGGCGCGCCCGCTGCGCCTGACGAAAGAAGGCGCAGCGCTGTATGCACGTATCGAGGAACCGGCTGACACGATCGCCAATGCCGTGCAAGACATCAAGGCCGGTCATGAGCGACCCAGCGGCCGCTTGCGTATCAGTGCTCCGCTGCTGTTTGCCAGCATATCGCTGGGCCGGATGGCGGCAGCTTTTCTGACGGCTTACCCGGATATTCTTCTCGAAGTCAGTACCGACGACAGCTTCGTCGCCTTGCGCGACAGCGACATGGATATTGACATTGTAATTCGTGCCAATCCGCATCCGGATGACGACCTGGTCGGTCGCTGTTTCCTGCGCAATCCGCTCGTGCTGGTGGCGCCGCCCGACTTGCTTCGTCCGGATGCACAACAGGCATTTCCGGCCGTGATGCGTACCGAGATGGTCGATGGCGATGCCTGGTCGGTCACAGATGCGCGGGACGGCGCTGCCCACATGTATTACCCGAAAGCGGTCATGCGGCTTTCGTCGCCGTTGTCGATCCGGGATGCCGTCCTGGCAGGCGCCGGTGCAGCCATGGTGCCGCTGGCCATCGTCGCCAGCGAAGTGGCGACGGGGCGCCTGGTGCAGTGGGGTGCATCGACCAGCCCGCCGGTTGAAGTGTGGGTGCTGCATTCTTCGCGTCGCCTCGTCAGCCCGAAGGTGCGCGTCTTCGTCGATTTCATCTGCGATTATTTTGCGAACCTGCCCGCCATGGGCGAATGAACGATCGCCCATGGCGGTTTGCCGCCAACGGAACACTGACGCAGGCAGCACTGACCGCACCGGAACTTAAAACGTCTCCCATTCCTCAGCTGCTTGTGCTTGTGCCGGTGCAGATTTTTTGGCCCGCAGTGCCAGCCCGGCTGGCGCTTTGACAGCGACGGGCGGCGCTGAACGTACGGGCTGTTTTGCAATCGCTGGCCGTGCCCGCGGTGCTGCAGCGGCGTGCGGCGCGACCGGGCTGTTGTCGAGCTTGAACAGGCTCACGACCGACGACAAGGTCTGCGCTTCGGTTTCCAGCGAAGCTGCAGCACTGGCAGCCTGCTCGACCAAAGCGGCATTTTGTTGCGTCGCCTCGTCCATCTCGCCTACCGCGCGGTTGACCGAGTCGATGCCGATGCTCTGCTCCTGGCTGGCATTGCTGATTTCGGCCATGATGTCGGTCACCCGTTTTACGCTGATGACGATCTCTTCCATCGTGGTGCCGGCCGAATTGACCAGGCGTGCGCCAGTTTCGACGCGCTCGACCGAGTTACCGATGAGCGACTTGATTTCGCTGGCGGCAGAGGCCGAGCGCTGCGCCAGATTGCGCACCTCGGTGGCGACGACCGCAAAGCCGCGGCCCTGCTCACCGGCGCGTGCCGCTTCCACCGCAGCGTTCAAGGCCAGAATATTGGTCTGAAATGCGATGCTGTCGATAACGCTGATGATGTCGACAATTTTCTTGGACGATTCGTGAATCGATGCCATCGTCTCGACGACCTGCGACACCACCGTACCGCCGCGCACAGCCACTTCCGATGCCGACTCGGCCAGCACATTGGCCTGGCGCGCGTTATCGGCATTCTGGCGTACGGTGCCGGTGAGTTCTTCCATGGCCGACGCGGTTTCTTCCAGCGTGCCCGCCTGCCGCTCGGTGCGCGACGACAAGTCCAGATTGCCCGAGGCAATTTCCCTCGATGCTGTGGCAATGGTTTCGGTGCCGGTACGAACTTGCCCCACGATATTGATCAGGCTGTCACGCATGCCTTTCATCGCAAACAACAAACTGCTCTCGTCCTTGTCGGCGGTGTCGATGACCACTGCCAGGTCGCCGTCGGCGATGCTTTTCACGATTGCTGCAGCGTAATGCGGCTGGCCGCCAAGCTGACGCAGCAATCCGCGCCCGATATACCAGGCGCTGGCGACGCCGGCGGCAATTGCAATGCTGCACAGCACGAACATCCATGTGAAGAAACTGCCCGACAGGACGCGTGCGCCAGCCGTTGCCTCGCGGCTCATTTTTTCTTCCAGGTCAATCAGCTTGTTCACGGAAGCGAGCCAGTCGACAAAGGCCGGTGCCGCCTGTCCGGCCAGCAAACTGACAGCTTCCGGCAGCTTGTCCTGCGTACGAAGGGCAATCACCTGTGCAATCAATGGCTGCACGCGGCGCTCGGTGTCCTTGATGGCCGCGAGGGCCGCCTTTTCGTCTGTCGTGACGACACCGGCAAACAGGGCGTCGAGCGGACCGGCCGAACGCTGGTAATTTTCGTCGAGCGTCTTGATCTTGTCGACTTGTATTTGCAAGGCAGCAGGGGTGGTGGCCAGCACCACGTCGCGCACGGCGATGGCGCGATCGTGCACACTACCGCGGAAATTGATCGCGTGACGTTGTTTGACGTTATTGACATCATTGACGATGCTGAGCGTCTGGTCGATGCTGCCAACCCGGTTGATCGCCAGTCCCGCCAGGACGATCATCAACGCAAAAGTGATACCGAAGCCCACCGCCAGTCTTGCGCCAATAGTTTGTGTAGATTTACGCATACATGCCTTCTAAAAGTTGTTAGCTGATGGGCCGGATACCGCTGCCCTGATAAAAACGTCGAAAATAGTTGCTCCGGCGTGTGGCCGGTTATTGGCCCTACCACTGTCGGTCGATACGCGGCGGGAACACCAGGTGCAGCTGGTCGTCGTGTGACTGCCAGGTGACAGTATCCGCGTGGGCTGTCCTGGCAAAAGTCGTCGAAATCCTCGATGTCAATGCGTGCAGGGCGGGCAGACGGGGTAATTCATGCAGCGTTGTCGCGCATGCATCAGGTGTCATCAGAAGCTCCATGCGCGCTCCCTCATCCTCGAACCGATGCCGTCAGCCATCCATCCGGCACCGGCCGCGCGACCTGTAACGGACTGCAGCTGTGCCACTACGGTACCAAATTCGGTAAGCATCACACTACTTTCCCCTATGCGCTTCTTGACGAAAACCATTTTTTTGATACTTCCACTTACATAAATGTGACAAACTCGGTGCCGCGGATCGCAGAGCTGACGAAAAATGATGAATATGAGTAATCTGCTGCATCTGGTGCATTATTACATCTTTTATTTCCGTGAGTAAATATAATTTGGTAGAATTGATGACAACATGCAT
This sequence comes from Pseudomonadota bacterium, assembly GCA_030853745.1. Lineage (GTDB taxonomy): Bacteria > Pseudomonadota > Gammaproteobacteria > Burkholderiales > Burkholderiaceae_D > JALYUM01. The sequence continues at coordinate 35,647 of JALYUM010000168.1, forward strand.
CGTTTGTCGTTGCCCGACGACGGGATGCGCAGCAGAAAGGGCACCATGCAGGCACACATCAATCGCAGCGAACCGACGGAGATCGTGACAACCAAGCAGGCAGCAGACATGCTTGGCGTTGCCGTCAGCACTGTCCAGAAATGGGTCGAGGTGGGCAAGCTGGCATCGTGGAAAACACCGGGTGGACATCGACGCATACCGGTCGCTGCAATCCATGCGGTATTGCAAGGAAGCATAGTCGCCCTGCCGTTGCAGGGATCGATGCCATACCACGACGCTGGCGTCACTGCCCGCAACGATTCGGCCATCGCGGCTGTCACCGAAGTGGCGCGGGTGCGTGCCACGCGCGCCACCGGCCTGTTCGATACGCCGGCGAGTAACCACTATGACCGCATCGTGCGGGTGGCCGCCCTGCTGACCGATATGCCCATTGCGCTGATTTCTCTGCTGGACGAACAACGCCAATGGTTCAAATCACGCATTGGCCTGAGCATCACCGAGACACCCAGGTCGTGGGCGTTTTGCAACTACACCATCATGCACAATAAAATCATGATGGTCGAAGACGCATCCCTGGATCCGCGGTTTTCGGAAAATCCACTAGTCACCGGCCATGAGGCAATCCGCTTTTATGCAGGCGTGCCGCTGGTGGACGAAAATGCATGCCGCCTCGGCACCCTGTGCGTACTGGACCGGGTGCCGCGCAAGCTCACTCACGACCAGATGTGGGCGTTGACGGAGCTGGCCAGCATGGTGTCGGAAGAAATTCAGCGCAGTACGACAGTCGCGGCTTGACACGACACTGTTGTCGGAAGCGCGAGCGTCTGTTTGCAGACTGTCACTGCCTGCCGAATGCAGGCACGCTCCTGTTGCAGTGACCTTCAAGCAGCCTGAATGTTACTGGCGCATAAGCTTGTCAGGGCCATTTTCCATTTTTTCGCCGTGACGGCAAGCGACGGCAGCTAGTCCTGAAAAAGGTCCGCCTTATCACCCTTGTCGCCCTTGTCGCCCTTGTCGTCAAGCAGCGACTGTGCCATCTGCAAGCCCTCCACCATGATCTTGAATGCCTGATCCTTCGATGCCTGATCTGGCACCCGCAACACGTACGACGGGTGATACACGGTGACGATCCACTTGCCCTGATGGCGCAGCGGTTTGCCGAGCGTGTCTTTCAACGTCACGTGATTCGTGCCAAGAATGGCTTTCAACGCCGTACTGCCCAGCGCAACGATCACATCCGGCTGCACTGTTTCCAGTTCCTTCTGATACCAGTAACTGCACGCTTCGATTTCCTTTTGCGCCGGCGTCTTGTGCAGGCGGCGCTTGCCGCGTGGCTCCCACTTGAAATGTTTGACGGCATTGGTCAGATAAATGGTGCGCCGTTCGACACCTGCTTCGCCAAATACGCGCTCGAGCAACTGACCGGCCGGACCGACAAACGGCTTGCCCTGCAAATCTTCCTGGTCGCCCGGCTGCTCGCCCACCACCATGATGCGCGCCGTGGCCGGACCGACCCCGGCGACAGCCTGCGTGGCGTGTTCCCACAGTGCGCAGCGGCGGCACTCGTCCAGGCTGGATGGTTGCGCACGGTCGGGCTGGGCATCGGCTGGCGCAATCGGAATGGTAGTGCCGCGCCGGCTGCCGACGGCTTCCAGCTGGCCGGTGCGGCGCGCGCCCATCGCTGCATTGCTGACCATGTCCGGCACGATGGCGCCTTCCGGCAAATGCTTCCAGAAGCGCGACGGAATATGGCTTTGCATCAGTTGCGCATTCAGGCGCGCGGGATTGAAAATGCTGCGGTAGTACGTCAGCCACAATGCTTCGCCGGAATCGACCAGGTCGGCCGCGCTATTGACCAGCGGGCCCGTGTTGTGCAGGTGGGCACCGTCCCACATCACACTGGCGTCAGGCGTGGCGATCAGCCAGCTGACCTTGCCCATCCGGCTGACGAAGTGTTCCGCCACCTGGGGCAGCACGTCGTGGGCCGGCTCGAACCAGGCCACGAAACGGGGCGCGCCAGCTTCCTCGGGGCGCTCGCGAAAACGGATGTACGCATGCATGTCATGTTCCTCGCGCCGCACCGCTTTCACCATCTGGTGCAGGCGCGCGCCGTCGATGTCGGCAGCCGACTGTACATCGTGTTCGCCATGCGTCCAGCGCCACAGCACGCGGTACAAAAATGCCCAGCGGTCGTGTTGGCGGCAGCAGGCGGCGTTTTGCAGCATGTCCATCAGGCTGCGTGGAATGCTGACCTTGCTTTGCGCCCGTTCCGCTACCGCCGGCGATGCGATGCCAGACGCGTCGGCCGAGGCGCCCATCAGCAAGTCGGCCGCACCGCCCTGCCCGGCCCACGTAATGGCTTCCGGCGCGACGCCATGCGCGAGCAGTGCGCGTGATGCATCGCGCCACGCGGCAAAATTTTCCACCACCAGCGGTTCGCCAGCGGCAACCGTCGCGACAGCGGCAAGTCCCGCCGCCGTGCCTGATGACGTTGCCGCAGGGGTGTTCATGCTGCCTTCAGCTCGGGCCACAAGCTTAGTTGCTCAACCTTATGCTGCGGCGCCGTTGCCAAAGCGCGCCGCAGCGTGTCGGAACTGGCCTCCCCCTGTACCGGCGAATAATCTGCCGTGACGATGAACGGTGCAATTTTTTTCATGCTGCAGCGAAGGCGCGACAAATCTTCCCAGCGCACCCGGCGCAGGCGCCGCAGTTCAACCAGCCGCTTGGCGTTGCGCAATCCGATGCCGGGAACCCGCGCAATCATGTTGGCATCGGCCCGGTTCAGGTCCATGGGGAAATGCTCGCGGTGAGCCAGCGCCCATGCCAGCTTGGGGTCAATGTCGAGATCAAGGTTGCCTGCAGCGGGCAGCAACTCGCTGGCCTGAAAGCCATAACTGCGCAACAGAAAATCGGCCTGATACAGCCGGTGTTCGCGCATCAGCGGCGGTGGCGCCAGCGGCACGCTGTCCGGGCTTTGCGGAATGGGACTGAAGGCAGAATAGTAAACCCGCTTTAACTTGTAACTGCCGTACAAGGTCTCGGCGGTATTCAGAATGGTCTGGTCGTCACTGGCATCGGCGCCAACAATCATCTGCGTACTCTGTCCGGCCGGCGCAAATTTCGGCAGCTTCGGTTCTTCTTCCTTCTCGTCCATTTTGCGGCGGATATTGCCCATCGCCAGTTTGATGGTGTGCACACTTTTTTCGGGCGCCAGGCGCGCCACGCTGTCCTGCGTGGGCAACTCGATATTCACCGACAGCCGGTCGGCGTATTTGCCAGCCAGTTCGATCAGGGCAGGGTCGGCGTCGGGGATAGTTTTCAGGTGAATATAGCCGCGGAAGTGGTGCACTTCGCGCAGTTCGCGCGCAACCGCCACCAGTTGCTCCATCGTGTAGTCGGCCGAGCGAATGATGCCGGAGCTGAGAAACAGGCCATCGATGTAGTTGCGCAAATAAAAATCCTGCGTCAGCTTCACCACTTCCGCCACGGCAAATCGCGCGCGCGGCACGTTGGAACTACGCCGGTTGACGCAGTACTGGCAATCGTAAATGCAGAAATTGGTCAGCAGTATTTTCAGCAGCGAGACGCAGCGCCCGTCCGGCGTGTAGCTGTGGCAAATGCCCATGCCACTGGTGGCACCGATGCCATCCTTGCCCTCCGAGCCGCGCTTGGGCGCGCCACTACTGGCGCAGGAAGCGTCATATTTGGCGGCGTCGGCCAGGATTTCGAGCTTGTCGGTAAGTTCCATGGGCGGAGTGAGGACTGTATGGATGTACAGTGTACCTCACGCCGTGGCGCGCACGATTAGCCAGGATGATGTCGGTGGTTCAGAGGCGGGTCGCCTGCGCCAGTTCCGCTTCATCCATCCGCAGCACCAGCCGCGCCAGATAGCGCGATGCTGCCGCCAGGCCGACGCTGGCGGCGCCTTGCAGCCACCCATGCGCCAGCACCAGGTCACGCAATACGCCCTGGCCGCTGGCGTACATCACGCCCAGGTTGAACTGCGCGCGGGCATGGCCCTGGCGGGCGGCGCACAAATACCAGAAATGGGCGGCTTCGAAATCGCGGTCGACACTGTTGCCGGTGTCGTAACGCAGGCCGAGGGCGAACTGGGCCAGCGCGTGGCCGCCGTCGGCTGCTTTGCGATACCAGCCGTAAGCCTGGCGCGGGTCGTGCATGCCGGCGCTGTCCTGGTCGAACAGAACGCCCACCATGTACTGCGCCGGGCCGTAGTCCTGCTCGGCCGCGCGCCGGTACCACGCCATCGCCGCACGGTAATCCTGCGCCACGCCGGTGCCGGCTTGATAGCGCAGCCCGAGGTCGAACTGGGCGCGCAAATGGCCTTGTTCAGCGGCCTTCCGGTACCAGCCCACGGCGCCGGCCGAGTCTGCCTTGACGCCGCTGCCGGTATCGAGCAACTGGCCGACATGGTACTGGGCGCTGGCAAAACCCTGCTCGGCAGCGAGCCGGTACCAGTGCGCGGCCTGCTCCATGTCGCGCTCGACGCCCTGGCCGTGTTCGTAGCGCAGGCCCAGGTTGTCCTGCGCGCCGGCATGGCCCTGCCCGGCGGCCTTGCGGAACCAGTCGAGCGCGCGGACTTCGTCGCGGATAACGTCATGGCCGCTGTCGTAAATCAGCCCGAGGTTGAATTGCGAACTGGCATGGCCTTGCTCGGCGGCCTTGCGATACCAGCCGATGGCTTTCTGGCTGTCCTGCGGCACGTCCTGGCCCTTGTCGTAGCGCAGCGCCAGGTTGAACTGGGCGGGCGCGTGGCCCTGCTCGGCAGCCTTGCGGAACCAGGCGACCGACTGCTGCGCATCGCGCGCCACGCCCTGCCCGCTGTCGTAGCGCAGGCCCAGGTTGAACTGCGAGCGGGCATAGCCCTGGTCGGCAGCGCGGCGGTACCACGTAATGGCTTCACGCACATCCTGTTGCACGCCCTTGCCGGTTTCAAACATCATGCCCAGGTTGTGCTGGGCGCCCGCATCGCCCTGTTCGGCAGCCTGGCGGAACCAGTGCATCGCGCGCACGGCATCGGTTTTCACGCCCTGGCCCTTGGCATACATCCAGCCAAGGTTGTACTGGGCCGGCGCGTAGCCCTGATCGGCGGCGCGCTCGTACCAGTACGCTGCCTGGCCTTCGTCCTTTGCGACGCCCTGGCCCTTTTGAAACATCACGCCCAGGTTGTACTGGGCCTGTTCAAGCCCGGCCGCAGCCGCCTGGCGGTACCAGTGGATCGCCAGCAAATCGTCTTTTGCCACGCCCTGGCCGTTCACGTACATGAATCCCAGGCTGTGCTGGGCATTGGCCACGCCGCGCTCGGCCAGGCCTTTCATGCGCAAGAATTCTGCGGTGTAGTGCGCGTTTGAATCGGCCTCACTGGCCGGGGATGATCGCTGCATGTTCATTCAGGCCCGACTGGCAACGGCAACGCCACCGCGCACCGGCGCGGCCAGCTGGGAGTGCAGCACGCCCATGAATTGGGTGAGAGAAATTGGCCGGTGGTAAAGATAACCCTGCATCGTCAGGCAACCGTTCGCCTTCAGATAATGGGCTTGCACATCGGTTTCGACGCCCTCGGCAATCAGGTTCAGGCCCAGGCCGCGCGCAATCGAAATGATGGCCAGAATCACCGGATAATGGCCGTGTTCTTCCTTGATTTCTTTGACGAAGGACTGGTCGATCTTGATCGTATGGATAGGAAAGCGGTGCAGATAGGACAGCGACGAATAACCGGTGCCGAAATCGTCGATCGCCACCGACACACCCAGCTGGCACAGTTTATTCAGCTGGTCGATGGCGTATTGCGGATTGCGGATGCAGATGTTCTCGGTAATTTCCACTTCGATCTGGTCCGGCGAAATGGCGTAGCGCACCAGCGCACCGCGCATCTTTTCAAAGAAGTCGCCACGGTCGAGATATTGCGGCGACAGGTTCAGCGATAAACGGATCGCCCTGCCACCGGCCGCGTTCCATTGCAACATGTCGCGGCACAGCGCGCCGATCATCCAGTCGGAGATGGGCAGCATCAGGCCGTTTTCTTCGGCAAACGGTAAAAATTCACCGGCCGTCAACAAGCCGCGCGTGGGATGATTCCAGCGCATCAGGCCTTCCGCGCCGACGATGCGTCCGGTAATCACATCCATCTGCGGCTGGTAATACATTTCCAGCTCGTTATGTTCCAACGCGCGGCGCAGGCTTTGTTCCAGCGCGATTTTTTGATGCGAGACATCCAGCATCGAATCGTGATAAAAGCTGTGGCCGTTTTTGCCCTGCGCTTTGACCTGATACATCGCAATATCGGCGTGGCGCAGCAATTCATCGATCGATTCGCCATCGCTCGGGTAAATGGCAATCCCGATCGATGCAGAGATATGCACTTCATGGCCGTCCAGATCGAATGGCGCCTGCAGCACTTCGAGGAATTTTTCGGCAATCGCCTTGGCGTCGTCGCGGTCGCGCAATTCCGGCAGCACGATGGTGAATTCGTCGCCGCCCTGGCGCGCCAGCGTATCGCCTTTGCGCAGGCATGCTTTCAAACGCAGTGCGGTTTGCTGCAGCAGTTCATCGCCTTTGACATGGCCCAGCGTGTCGTTGACCAGTTTAAAACGGTCCAGGTCGATGAACATCACGGCCAGTTCCGTCACCTTGCGCTTGGCCTGAATGACGGCCAGGCCAAGCCGGTCCTTGAACAGCATCCGGTTGGGCAAATCGGTGAGAATGTCGTGGTACGCCTGGTACGAAATGACTTCCTCGGCGCGCTTGCGATCGGTAATATCGCGCGCCACGCCGTACGTGCCAAAAAATTCGAGGCGTTTTACGTCCTGATCGGGCAGGTGCATGCCGATCGCATTCAGCGAAATGGTCATCAGCGTGGTATTGAACGTCCGGTCGCCACCATTCCCGGCAGTATTGCTGCTATGGCCGCGGTGACATTTCAGGCGCAATTCCACGTTGCGCGAGGCGCGTTCATCGACGCGCCGTTCATTGAAGGCATAGCGCGCGCGCTCGAAATCTTCGTCGTGCACCAGAATCGAATAATGCTGGCCAATCAATTCTTCGCGCGAAAAGCCGAGCAACTGGTAAGCGCGGTCGTTGACGAAGGTGAATTTGCCTTCGTGATTGAGCGTATAAATAATGTCCGGCGAACTGTCGACCAGGTAGCGGTACAGTTTTTCCGAGTTTTCCAGCTGCGTCGCAATACGCGCATTGGCGACAGCGAGACGGCGCTTTTGCAGCGCATTTCCGACTGTCTTCAATAATTCTTCGCGGCTGTACGGCTTGCGTAGGTAATCGTAGGCGCCCCGTTTGAGCGCACCGATGGCAGCCTCGATGCCCACTTCGCCACTCATCACGATGACATCGCCGTCGATGCCTTTCTGATTGATGAAGTCCATGATGTCGTGGCCGCTCATATCGGGCAGGCGCAGGTCCAGCAAGATCAGGTCGAAGCGCAATTTCGTCAACTGGGCCAGTGCCTCGGCGCCATTCGTCGCCGTCACCATGTTGTAATCGAACGGACGCAGCAGCTCGTACAGCGACGACAGCAAACGCGGCTCATCGTCGACCAGCAGCAGGCGCGGCTTGTCGTCGTCGAACAGGTGTGTGGGCGCCGGATCAACCGGGGTACCCGATGGCACCAGTTTCCCGAGGGTCGTCATCACGCGGTGCCCAGGGCGCGCAACGATGGCGCCGCCACATTCACATGGGCCGGCAGCAGGATCTCGAACACCGTGCCGGCGCGGCCGCTGCGGCAAGCAATCTGGCCGCCCAGCTGCCTGACCAGGCCATCGACGATCGACAGGCCAATGCCGTGATGCGGGCCGTCCTTGCTGCTGTCGACTTTGGCAAACAGATTGGCCAGCACGTCGGGCGGCAAGCCTGGGCCGGTGTCGCTGACGATCAGTTCCAGGTACAGCTTGCGGTCGCGGTTGATGTGGCCGCGGTTGGCAATTTCGACGCGCCCGCCGCGTGACGCCAGCGCCTCGATGGCGTTTTTGACGAGGTTCACGAGGATCTGCTTGAGCACATCCGGATCGCCATCGATGCGGCGCGCCGGTTCGATCATGTCCACCACCACGTCCACATTGTCCGGAATGAACGCGGTAGCGCGGAACAGGCGCAGCACTTCGTCGACCACGCTGACAAGGTCGGCCGTGCGGGGCGCGTCCGGATTCGGTTTCAGATCGGCTAGCCCGCCAATCAATTGCCCGACGCGGTCGATTTCTTCATTAAGGATCGACATTTCGCCAGCGACGGGTTCGCGCTGCGACAGTTTATGGTCGAGCACGCTCAGGTAATTCTTGATGATCGACAGCGGGTTGTTGACTTCGTGCACCACGCGCCGGGTCGCTTCGCGGTAATCGTCGGCCACCTGCGCCAGTTGCTGGCGGCTCTGGCCGCGTTCGGACAGCGCGTTGTCGAGTGCCGCTGCGGCTTGCGCGCCGAATGACTGCAGGAAACTTTCGCGCTTCTGCACGGTCGGCACTTGCCAACTGGCCAGGCCACCGATGATGACGCCGAGGCAGCGCTGCCCCGCCACCAGCGGCAGGCAGACCATGCTTTCACTGCCCAGCAAGCGGAACAATTGTTCTTCGGCGAGGCCGAGCGGCTGGCCGTCGCGCCGGATGAATGCCAGTTTGCGGCCCAGCGCGCTGTCGGCGACGAGGCCGCCTTTTTGCAACGGAATGGAAAACTGGGCAACGCGCTGCTGGGTGCCGGTCGGGGCGCCCACCAGTGCCTGGCCGGTCGGATTTTCCAGCAGGATGACGGTGTTGTCGAAGTCGAACAACATGCGCGCGGAACGGGTCACGGACTCGAGCAAGTCGCCCGCATCGAGGTGGCGCGCGAAGGACTGGCCAACTTCCGACACCAGCACCAGGTTGCGCACCTCTTCGGCCAGACGCTGCTGGACCGGATCGAGCGTGACAGGTGCGTACGCGGCCGGCGCGGGAATATCATCGGCACCGGCCAGGTCGATGCCAAGGTGAACGGCCGATTTTTCGACCTGACGCGCGGCCCGGTCCAGCATCACCTGGGCTTCGTCAATGTCGAGTCCGCACAGGCTTGCGGCCTGTTCGATCAGTTCGTTGTCGTGGCTGTGCGCCGACAGCACATGCGCCAGGCGCACGATGCGGATCAGGGGATGGGCGGCAGCGAGGCGCGCACTGGGCTCGTGGTGGTACAGCACCGCGTCGGCCAGGAACGAGTCGAGCTGCCAGCGCTCGATCAGCCACGCGCCGGCTTCGGTGTGAGTAATTTCCAGCGTGCGCTGCTCGACCGCGCACAGGTCTTCATCGTCGCGCGCGGTGAAATTGAAGGCGTATTCGCGGGGCGCGGTGGCCAGCAACGCCAGACGGCCCACATTGTGCAGCAGGCCAGCCAGGTAGGCTTCCTCCAGATGCTGGTAGTCCATGTGGCGCGCCAGCTCACGCGCCACCACGGCGGTGGTCAAGGCATTTTTCCAGAACGCCCGCAGGTCGGTGCTGCCGGAATGCGGAAAACTGTTAAAGGTCTGAAACACCGAATCGCTGATGACCAGCGTCTTGATCATGTCGGTGCCCAGCGACACCAGCGACTGTTCAAGATTCACCGTGCGACCGTTGCGGTGGTAGGCCGAACTGTTGGCGACGGCCAGCAGTTTGGCAGTCATGCCGGCATCTTTGGCGATCAGGGCAGCCAGTTCCGGCATGCCGACGTCGTCGGCCTGGAGGTGGCCGAGCAGCTTGATAAGAATCTGCGGCATGGCCGGCAGACGGGCAATCAGCAAGCGATTGCGAATATCCTGATCAGGTTGGTGCATGGTCTCAAGCAAGGCAGCCACAACAATGGACGAGTGACACCAGCATTGCTGGAACCACAACTTTATTGATTCTCATCACCCGAACAGAATACATAAAGCACAAATGTTCGGCGCTTAAAGAGAGCATCTTAGCATATACACACAAAAATTCCTGAATGGAAATAATTCTTTAGACAAAGTGTTACGCCTACGCCACGCACCTGTTTATTGATAATTAGTTTCTATTTCACACTAATTTTCGCGCCATCCTGCGTCGGTAGTGCCGCGAGCTCATCCACAACGCCAACGCCCCGAACGCAAACCCGGCCTGGCCCAGCGCCAGTGCCAGCACCGAGTGCGAGAGGGCTGGCGCCGCAATCGCTGCCACCAATGCCCCCGTGAAAGTAACCATGAAAGATTGGCAAGAAGCGGCCGTGCCACGAATCTGCGGGAACAGGTCGAGCGCCATCAGCGTGGCACCCGGCCCGATGATGGAACTACCGAAAGTATAGAAAAACAAAGGCAGGACAGTCCATGGCAGCGATGGCGGCAGCGCCAGGTGGTAAGCCACGTTGGCGCAGACGGCGGCCAGCATGAAACAGAAACCAATGGCAATCTGGCGCTCGAACGGCATCTTGCCGGCAATCCGGTTGGCCGCCAGCGCGCCGAGAAAAATTCCGGACACGCTGGGAATGAACAGCCACGCGAATTGCGACGGTCCCAGGTGCAGCGACTCGGGCAGCATGACCGGCGCGGCGGAGATGTACAGGAACAGGCCGCCGAAGTTGAGGGCGATGACGCCGACCTTCATGTGGAACAGGAAGGAGCCGAAAATGGTGCGGTAATTGCGCGCCACAAACCGGGGATTGAAGGGCTGGCGCTTTTCCGGCGGCAGCGTTTCCGGCAGCCGTTTGTAGCAGTACCAGCCAAGCACGAGCGTATAGACGAACAGCGACAGGAAGATTGCGCGCCACTCGAAAAAGGTAACGATCCAGCCGCCGACAATCGGGGCGATGGCTGGCGCAATCGAGAAGATCATGGTGACCAGCGACAGCAGCCGCGCGGCCGGCGCATCGGCATACAGGTCGCGGATGATGGCGCGCCCCACCACGACGCCGGCACCGGCCGACACGCCCTGCAATATCCTGAAAATCCACAGGTAGTGCACCGAATGCGAGGCGGCGCAACCGAAGGTGGCCAGCGCAAACACCACCAGTGCGACGAGGATCACGTTACGTCGCCCGAATGCGTCCGACAGCGCCCCGTGCCACAGCACCATGCCGGCAAAAGCCAGCATGTAGATCGACAGCGTCTGCTGCACTTCAAGCAGTGAAGCACCCAGGTTCGCCTGGATTTGCGGGAAGGCCGGCAGATAGGCATCGACGCAGAACGGGCCGAGCATTGCCAACGCGGCCAGCAGCGTTGCCAGCGCACCGAACGTCAGCGGCGGAATGTGATGCACCGGCGGTTGCGGCACCGGGATGCGTGCGTCAGCGGGGATATTGGAGGGTTCGGGAGGGAACATGTTTTTATCCCCGCGAAGGCGGGGATCCATAGCAACTGCGCTTCAGTGGTAGCGACGATTTCGCGTTGAAAGCCTACGTGGTATGGCCCCCCGCCTGCGCGGGGGTGACGGTCTTGAGTTTATCGATCAGTGCAACGGGGGTGACGGTGTTTACTCGCTGGCCGGCTTCGCCTGCTCGCGCCGGTTGTAGCCCGATACCATATCAAACCGGAACAGCCGGCACTCCAGCGCACCGTTGAAAAATGGCGTTTTGCGTGCTTCTTTCAAACGCAGCAGTTTCGGCAGCGTCAGGTCGGCGGTGAACAGGAACACGGTCCAGCCGGCGAAGCGCTGCTTCAGCGTGGTACCGAGTGCTGAATAGAATCCGGCTGCCATGTCGTCGGCCGGAATGGTGGTATCCCCGCGCACGCCGATACGTTCGCCGTACGGTGGGTTGGTCAGCAAAATGCCGGGTTGTTCGGTCGGCGCCTGAACCTGCTGCGCTTCGATCTGCTTCAGCGGCACGTCGAACATGATGCCGGCGATTTTCAGGTTGTGGCGCGTCATGGCCACCATGTCGCCAGAAATGTCGGAGCCGAAAATGGTCGGCTCGGCAGGCAATGGCAGCGGTGTGATCGCGTTCTTCATGTCCTGCCAGGCGGCCTTGTCGAAGCCATGGAATTTTTCGAATGCGAATTGGCGGCGGGCGCCGGGCGGGATGCCCTGCACCATTTGCGCCGCTTCGATCAGGATGGTGCCGGAGCCGCACATCGGGTCGAACAGCGGAATGCCCGGTTTCCAGCCAGCCACACGCAACATGCCGGCCGCGAGGTTTTCACGCAGCGGCGCGTCGCCGGTTTCTTCGCGCCAGCCGCGCTTGAACAGCGCTTCGCCGGAGGTGTCGAGGTAGATCGTGAAATTGCGCTGGTCGAGGAAGCCGACGATGCGCATGTCGGGCTCCTTCGTATCCACCGACGGGCGTTTGCCGAACTGGTCGCGGAAGCGGTCGCAGATGGCGTCCTTGATTTTCAGGGTGGTGAATTCGAGGCTGCGCAACGGCGATTTGACAGCCGTGACATCGACGCGGATAGTGTGGTCGACGTCGAACCAGTCTTCCCACTTCTGCTCCATGACCAGATCGTAAATATCGTTTTCGTTGGCGTAGCTGGAGTGGCCCATGCGCATCAGCACGCGCGACGCAATGCGCGAGTGCAGGTTGACGCGGTAGGCGTCCTCCAGGGCGCCGGAGCAATGCACGCCGCCGGGAACCTGGTTGTGGACTTTAAAGGTGGTGGAAAGTTGGGCGATTTCGGTGAGTTCTTCAGCCAAAGCTGCTTCCATGCCGCGGGGGCAAGGGCAAAAATAGGATGCCATGTGGGGGACCTTTTATCCGTTGATTACCCGTCATCCCCGGTGGGGAGCCATAACACACCTGCGATATCGCAGGGTGCGCGTCACCAGCATAATGGGTATGGATTCCCGCCTGCGCGGGAACGACGGTGGTGTTGGGCGACGCTGATGTGGTGCTAATAATTAAAACGGTTTGACCACGACCAGAATCACGATCAGCAGCAGCAAGACTACCGGCACTTCGTTAAACCAGCGGAACCATTTGTGCGACCGCTTGTTGACACCGGCTTCAAATTTTTTCAGCAGCGAGCCGCAGGCGTGATGGTAACCGATTGCGAGAATCACCAGCGTCAGTTTTGCGTGCAGCCAGCCGCCCCGGAATCCATAACCGAGCCACAGCCAGATGCCGAAAATCAGCGCCGGGATCATCAGGATCGATGTGAACCGGTACAGGCGCCGCCCCATGCCGAGCAGGCGCTCCGTGGCGGCCGGATTGGTTTCCTGCGCAAGATTGACGAAGATGCGCGGCAGATAAAACAGCCCGGCGAACCAGGAGGCGATGAAGACGATGTGCAGCGCTTTAATCCAGAGCATAGTGTTCCTTGTGTAGTCTATTCGCGAATTTCGCCGTGACCAAACACGACGTATTTTAATGAAGTCAAACCTTCCAGCCCGACCGGGCCGCGCGCGTGCAGCTTGTCGTTCGAGATGCCAATTTCGGCGCCCAGGCCATATTCAAAGCCGTCGGCAAAGCGCGTCGACGCGTTCACCATCACCGAGGCCGAATCGACTTCGCGCAGGAAACGCAGCGCGTCGCTGTAGTTTTCGGTGACGATGGCGTCGGTGTGCTTCGACGACCAGGTGGTGATGTGATCGATCGCTGCGTCCATGCCGTCGACGATTTTTACGGCCAGAATCGGCGCCAGGTATTCGGTGGCCCAGTCTTCGTCGGTGGCCGGCGTTAATAGCGGATAGCCAGCCAGCAGCGCGTACGCTTCGGGATCGGCGCGCAGCTCCACGTTTTTCGCCGCGTACAACGGCGCCACTTGCGGCAGGAACGTCGCGGCAATCGCGCGGTCGACCAGCAGCGTTTCCATTGTGTTGCAGGTGCCGTAGCGGTGCGTCTTGGCGTTCAGGGCGATCGGCAGCGCCTTGGCAATGTCGGCCTGCGCGTCAATGTAGACGTGACAGATGCCGTCGAGGTGCTTGATCATCGGGACTGTCGCTTCCTGCATCAGGCGCGCAATCAATCCTTTGCCGCCGCGCGGAACGATCACGTCGACATATTCCGGCATCGTGATCATGGCGCCGACAGCGGCGCGGTCGGTCGTGTCGACGACTTGCACGGCATCTGCCGGCAGGCCGGCGCCACGCAAGCCCTCGGCCACCAGCAGCGCCAGCGCGCGGTTGCAGTGGATCGCTTCCGAGCCGCCGCGCAAAATGGCTGCGTTGCCGCTCTTGATGCACAGGCCCGCTGCATCGACCGTCACGTTCGGACGCGCTTCGTAGATGATGCCGATGACGCCCAGCGGCACACGCATCTGGCCAACCTGGATGCCGCTCGGGCGGTATTTCATATTGCTGATTTCGCCGATCGGATCGGGCAGCGCGACCACCTGGCGCAAGCCTTCGACCATGGTCTTGATTGCGCTGTCCGACAACGCCAGCCTGTCCAGCATGGCCGGCGCCAGGCCGGCAGCGCGCGCCGCATCCATGTCGCGGGCGTTTGCTTCGCGCAGCGCGACGGCTTCGCGTTCGATGGCGGCGGCAATCAGCAGCAAGGCCTGATTGCGGGTCGCCGACGATGCCCGCGCCATCGCGCGCGAGGCCGCACGCGCCTGCCGGCCCAGTTGCTGCATGTAGTTGGTGATGTCCATCTGTGCGTCCATTGTTTACCGCGCTACTTTCAACGCCAGTTGCAGCATGGCGTCCCAGGCGTCGCCTGCGAACGCCGTACCGCGCAAGCCCTTGACCATTTTGTCGACCTGCGCCGCGTCCTGCAATGCCGATGCGAGGCGCGCCACCGACAGGCGCCGCAGCGCCGGTTCCATCAGCCGATCGCGCCCGCCCCAGATGCGGTTTTCCTTGAACAGGACGCCCAAAGGACGTCCTTCTTCCATGCCGCTTTTCAGCTTCAGCAGCGTGCGGATTTCTTCGGCCACGGCCCACAGCACCAGCGGCAGCGCTTCGCCCTCGCCCTTCAAACCCTCCAGCATGCGCACCAGCCGCGCCGGATCGCCGGCCAGCATCGCCTCCGACAGTTTGAAAACGTCGTAACGCGCCACGTTCAGCACCGCGTCGTGGATCTGCTCGAAGCTTAACCGTCCAGGCTCGTGCAGCAGGCCGAGTTTCTGGATTTCCTGGTGCGCCGCCAGCAGGTTGCCCTCGACGCGCTCGGCGATGAAGTCGAGGCCCTGGCGGTCGGCGCTCTGGCCTTGCGCGGCGAGACGCGTGCCGATCCAGTTTGGCAGCGCGGCCCGTTCGATGTTCGGAATATCGATGTAGACCGCGGCCTGCTGCAGACCAGTCACCCACGAGGCCTTGGCGCTTTGCCAGTCCAGTTTGGGCAGAGTGATCAGGGTCAGGTTGTCGGGGCTGAGATCTTTCGCGTACGCCTGCAACGCCGCGCTGCCATCCTTGCCGGGTTTGCCGGTGGGGATGCGCAGCTCGATTAGTTTTTTGTCACCGAACAGCGACATTTCCTGGTTCGCGGCCAGCAGCTCGCCCCATTTGAAAGTGCGTTCGACCGTCAGCACATCGCGCTCGGAAAAGCCATTGGCACGCGCGGCGCGGCGGATCTTGTCGGCCGCTTCCAGCGCCAGCAAATGCTCGTCGCTGGCGATCACGTACAGCGGCGCGAGGTTCTTGGCGAGATGGCCTTCGAGGGCCTCGGGCCGCAACATCATCGGGCCGGCCTCAGACTGGCTTGATGGCCGCGAGGCGGCGCAGGATTTGCTGAACCAGATCGGTCTGCATGTCGCGTACCAGCAGCGCTTCTTCCGATTCCTTGGCCAGCGTGTCGGTTTCGTTGAACGCGATATTGCGCTTCAATGCGATTTCGGTGGGCCCCAGCAGCTCGACGCCGTCAGCGTTGCGCACCTTGAACACCAGCGTGTACGTGAGCAGGTATTCGCGCACGCGGCCCTGGCTGTTCAGCGACAGAATGGTCTTGCCGCGTGTTTCGCTGACGACGTCGAGCTGGGCTTCGGCGCCTTTCGGCGTATCGACGATAGTCAGGCCATCGAGCGAGCGCAAATTGCGGCGCAACTCCGCGCCCAGCGGCGACGTGTCGGCAAAGGCCAGATAGATGCTATGGAACGGCAAATTAACACCTTCCGAGCCGCGCAGCTTGAAGCCGCAGGCCGACAGGGTCGCCATCAGGGCCAGCGCCAGCAAGACGCGATTGAGTTTCGAGAGGGTCATCGTTTACACCACAATGCTGATCAGCTTACCGGGAACGACGATGATCTTCTTCGGCGTCGACTCTACAAATTTTTGCACGGCTTCGGACGCCATCGCCAGCGCTTCGATGGTGGACTTGTCGGCATCCTTGGCAACCTTGATCGAGCCGCGCAATTTGCCGTTCACCTGGATCATCATTTCAATCTCGGCCTGCTCCAGGGCGACCGGATCGACCTGCGGCCATGCCGCATCGAGAATATCTCCGGCAAAGCCGAGGTTCTGCCACAGCACGTGCGTGATGTGCGGCGCGACCGGGTTCAGCACGCGCAGGAAAATCGACAAGCCTTCAGTGATGACGGCGTCGGTCTCCACGCCTTCCGGCAGCTTGCTCGATTCGAGCGTGTTGAGCATTTTCATGCACGCCGACACCACCGTGTTGTACTGGATGCGTTTCAGATCGTAGTCGGCTTGCTGCAGGATTTTATGCAGTTCGCGGCGCAGCGTTTTGTGCGCCTCGCTCGGCGTGCCAGCGTCGGTTGCACCCAGTGCAGCGGTGACGTTTGCGGATTTGGCATAGGCAAACGCCCACACGCGGCGCAGGAAGCGGCTGGCACCTTCGACACCGGAATCGGACCACTCAAGCGTCTGCTCCGGTGGCGACGCAAACATCGTAAACAGGCGGGCCGTATCGGCGCCGTACTGGTCGATCTGCGCTTTCGGGTCGATGCCGTTGTTCTTCGACTTCGACATTTTTTCGGTGCCACCAATGTTCACCGGCTGGCCGTCGGCTTTCAACAGCGCCGCTTGCGGACGGCCTTTTTCGTCCATCGACAGGTCGACATCGGCCGGGTTGAACCAGCTCTTCTTGCCGGCAGCGTCTTCACGATAGTACGTCTCGTTGAGGACCATGCCCTGCGTGAGCAGGTTGACGAACGGCTCGTCGAATTTCACGAGGCCGAAGTCGCGCATCACCTTGGTCCAGAAGCGCGCGTACAGCAAGTGCATGACAGCGTGCTCGATGCCGCCGATGTACTGGTCCATCGGCATCCAGTAATCGTTGCGCGCGTCGACCATCGCGTCCGTCGCACCCGGCGACGTGTAGCGCATGTAGTACCACGACGAATCGACGAAGGTGTCCATCGTGTCGGTCTCGCGCCGGGAAGCCGCGCCGCAGATCGGGCAGCTGCATGCCAGGAATGCTTCGTATTTGTTCAGTGGATTGCCGGTGCCGTCCGGGACGCAGTCTTCCGGCAGCACGACTGGCAAATCCTTTTCCGGGACCGGCACCGCGCCATGTTCCGGACAGTGGATCATCGGAATCGGGGTGCCCCAGTAACGCTGGCGCGAAATGCCCCAGTCGCGCAGGCGGAACGTCACCTTCTTGTCGCCCAGGTTCATCGTGGCCAGTTCGCCCGACACGGCATTCACGGCAGCCGTGTAATCGAGCCCGTCGAATTTGCCGGAGGCGATCATGACGCCGTGTTCCTTGTCGCCGTACCAGTCCTGCCAGGCGTCCAGCGAGTATTCCTTGCCCTCGACTGCAACGACCTGTTTGATCGGCAAATCGTATTTTTTGGCAAAGCCAAAATCGCGTTCGTCATGCGCCGGCACGCCCATCACGGCGCCGTCGCCGTAGGTGATCAACACGTAATTGCCGACCCAGACCGGCACTTGTTCGCCAGTCAGTGGATGCGTGACGAACTGGCCGGTGGGCATGCCCTTCTTTTCCATCGTCGCCATGTCGGCTTCGATGACGCTGCCCAGTTTGCACTCGGCGATGAAGTCGGCCAGCGCCGGATTGGTCTGCGCTGCCAGTTGGGCCAGCGCGTGCTCCGGCGCCACGGCACAGAAGGTCACGCCCATGATGGTGTCGGCGCGGGTGGTGAACACGTACAGTTTGCCATCGTCCACCAACTCGCCCGAAGCGTGGGCGATCGTGTGCGGGAAAGCGAAGCGCACGCCGACCGATTTGCCGATCCAGTTGGTCTGCATGACACGCACGCGCTCCGGCCAGCCCGGCAATTTATTGTCGGCGTAGTCGAGCAATTCGTCGGCGTAATCGGTGATGCGCACGTAATACATCGGAATTTCGCGCTTTTCAATTTGCGCGCCCGAACGCCAGCCTTTGCCGTCAATGACCTGCTCATTGGCCAGCACGGTCTGGTCGATCGGGTCCCAGTTCACGGTGCCGGTTTTCTGGTAGATGATGCCCTTTTCGAGCATCTTCAAAAACATCCACTGGTTCCACTTGTAGTACTCGGGCGTACAGGCCGTCATTTCGCGCGACCAGTCGATGGCGAGGCCCATCGACTCCATCTGCGTACGCATGTGGGCGATATTCGAATAGGTCCATTGCGCTGGCGGCACGTTGTTGGCCATGGCCGCGTTTTCCGCCGGCATGCCGAACGCATCCCAGCCCATCGGCATCAGCACGTTGTAACCGTTCATGCGCAGGTAGCGATACATCACGTCGTTGATCGTATAGTTGCGCACGTGGCCCATGTGCAGCTTGCCCGACGGGTAAGGCAGCATCGAGCAAGCGTAGTATTTGCCCTTCGGGAAACGTGGGTCGTGCTCGACGGCCTTGTAGGCATCGATGGCCTTCCAGTGGGCTTGCGCGGCTTGCTCGACGTCGGCGGGACTATAGGTCGGACTGAATTGTTCGGACATGGTGATCTGCGGCCAGAATAAGGGGTGGAACCGGACATTATACCGGCTGGTGTTGCGAGAATAAAAAGCCCGGTTCGACGACCGGGCTTTTTTATTTGAGGATCAGTTGCAGCGCCGGCTTTTCGCCGTAATCTTCATAACGGTCATTCAGGCCGGCCACGCAATACGTCAGTTCTTCGAGAATCTCCGGCGCTTTTTCGCGCAGGATGTCCGCGTCGAGCACGACGATTTGCAGTGCTTCATTTGCAAAAAGCCGGAATTTGCTCATGCCGTCTTCATCGCGCAAGTAGCTCATGCAATCGATCCACGCGTCCATCGTGCCGGCGTAATCGGCAGGAAAGCCGAACGCCTTTTTGCTCTCGGCATGGAAGGTTGCCATGTCGACGATGGCCGCGCCCTTGAGTTCAGCGATAGCCATCAGGCGCCCAGGTCCAGGACGTCCTGCATGTCGAACAGGCCGGTGGTTTTATCGGCCAAAAACTGGGCCGCGCGCAAGGCGCCGTGGGCGTAGGTAACGCGGCTGCTTGATTTGTGCGTGATCTCGATGCGTTCGCCGGTGCCGGCAAACAGCACTGTATGGTCGCCCACGATGTCGCCGCCGCGGATGGTCGCAAAACCAATGGTCGACGGGTCGCGCGCGCCGGTGACGCCTTCGCGGCCGTACACGGCGCAGTCTTTCAAGTCGCGGCCCAAAGCGTCGGCAATGACTTCGCCCATTTTCAGCGCGGTGCCGGACGGCGCATCGACCTTGTGACGGTGGTGCGCTTCAACGATCTCGATGTCGTAGCCTTCCGACAGGCTTTTCGCGGCCAGTTGCAGCAGCTTCAGCGTGACATTCACGCCGACGCTCATGTTCGGCGCGAAGACAATGGCGGTTTGTTCTGCGGCTGCACGAATCGCTTCCTTGCCAGCGTCGTCGAAACCCGTGGTGCCGATCACCAGCTTGATGCCGTGCTGCGCGCAGTACGCCAGGTGTTCGAGGGTGCCTTCAGGACGTGTAAAATCGATCAGGCAATCGGCGCCGCCAAGACCGGCCGCCAGATCTGACGTGATCAGCACGCCGGTGAGCTGCCCGCCAAACGCACCGGCATCCTGGCCAAGGAATGAAGAACCCCTCACGTCAAGCGCGCCGGATAATTGGGCATCCTGCGCGGCGGCAATCGCCTCGACCAGCATGCGGCCCATGCGCCCGCTGGCGCCAGCTATTGCAATATTCAACATGGTGCGATCTATCTTATTTCTGTGGCAGGGTCGATTTCGGTGGGGCGTCGGCCGGTGGCGCAATTTGTTCCTTGACCAGCGATGGACCGGCGATGCGCGCAATGTATTCGCGCTCGCTCGGCAGGTTGCCGCCATCGAATTTTTCCAGCTTATCATCCTTGAAATACAGCGTGACGCGGCTGGTGGTCAGTTCGCCATTGCCGCGCGCGAGGTAAAACGGGTAATCCCAGCGATCCTTGTGGAACACGTCCTGCAACAGCGGCGTGCCGAGGATGAACATGATCTGTTCGCGGGTCTGGCCTACTTTGACCTGTTGAATCATTTCCTCAGAGACAAAGTTGCCCTGCTGGATGTCAGGGCGGTATGGCGTAAAAATCCACAGAAATTTTTGCAGGTTCGTCACTTGCTTGGTCTGGGCACCAGCGTTGGCTGTCGCCGCGCCTTTCTCGACATTCTTGGCTGCAGTATCCTGGCGGGCATCGGTCGCGAGCGGACTGTTATCACGCCACATTGCGCAACCGGACAGGGCCAGCGTGGCGGCGCCAAGGGTGGCAGCGCAGGCTGCGCGCACAGGAAAACGAGAGAAAAACGACTGCTTGACGTACATAAATGACCTCAAAACGTGTGAGCCATGGCCCCAAAACGCTATATCATAAAGCACTATGTCTTTCTATGAGCAATAACATGAGTAACAATCCTACCGACCTGAAGGCCAGCGGCCTGAAAGCCACCTTGCCCCGCCTGAAAATTCTGGAGATTTTCCAGAACAGCGAGGTGCGCCATTTGACGGCAGAAGACGTCTACAAGATTCTGTTGACCGAAAATATGGACGTGGGCCTGGCGACGGTGTACCGCGTGCTTACCCAGTTCGAGCAGGCCGGCCTGCTGCACCGCAACCACTTTGAAACCGGCAAGGCAATTTTTGAGTTGAACGCCGGTTCGCACCACGATCACCTCGTATGCCTCGATTGCGGTCGCGTGGAAGAGTTTTACGACGAAGAGATCGAGTCCCGGCAGCATAAAATTGCCGACGAGCGCGGCTTTCATATTGCTGATCATGCGCTGGCGATTTATGGAAATTGCACGAAGGTTGCGTGCCCGCACCGGGGGTAATGCGCAAGTGATACAGGCCCCCGCCTGCGCGGGGGTGACGGTTTTAAGGCCATCGCCCTTAGATACGTCATCCTCGCGAAGGCGAGGACCCATACCATCTCAAATCAGTGGCTACTCAGCGCATTCGACAACAGCTTCGCCGTAATATCCACGATCGGTATCACCCGCTCGTACGCCATCCGCGTCGGGCCGATTACGCCCAGCGTGCCGACGACTTTGCCGTTGGCGGCGTACGGTGCGGTGATAATACTCATCTCTTCCATTGGCACCAGGTTCGATTCGCCGCCGATAAAAATCTGCACGCCGCCCGCTTTGCTCGACATATCGAGCAATTGCATCAGCCCGGTCTTTTGCTCGAACATGTCGAACATCTGCCGCAAGGACGTCATATTCGATGCTAGATCCGACACGGTCAGCAAATTGCGCTCGCCGGAAATGATCATGTCGTCGGAATCGTCAGTCATCGCTTCGCTGCCGGCCTCGACTGCTGCCTGCATCAGCCGGCCCATATCGTCGCGCAACTGGCGCAGTTCGCCGGCCAGGCGCAGCCGCACTTCGTCGAACGACAGGCCGCCGAAATGCTGGTTCAGGTAATTGGCCGACTGAATCAGCTGGCTCGGGGTGTAATCGACATCGGTGAGCAGCAGGCGGTTCTGCACATCGCCGCGTGGATCGACAATTACCAGCAAAATGCGCTTTTCGGACAGCCGTAAAAATTCGATTTGCTGAAACACCGACGTGCGGCGCGGGCTTTGCACGACGCCGGCAAATTGCGACAGCGACGACAGCATCTGCGCTGCATTGGCAATCATTTTTTGTGGCTGCTGCAGCGGCATGCGCATGCGCGCTTCCACCGAGTGTTCGTCGAAATGCTGCACCGTCAATAATGTATCGACAAAGATGCGGTAACCGCGCGGCGTGGGAATGCGTCCGGCCGATGTGTGCGGGCTCGACACATAACCGAGCTCTTCCAGGTCGGCCATGATGTTGCGGATCGTGGCCGGCGATAAATCCAGCCCGGAGATTTTGGACAAGGCGCGCGAGCCGACCGGCTGACCGTCGGCGATATAACGCTCGACCAGGGCTTTCAGCAGGGTTTGGGCACGGGTGTCGAGTTGCATGGGGCGGTCGGCTCGGTTCAGGTCATTCAGGTGGGATCGATGCGACCCTATTATGCACGCTGACGGCGCAGCCATTCCAGCAGTTCGGTAAAATCGCGGCAGATGGCGTCCGGCACCACACCGTGCTCGAGGTGGCGCGTGCTGCCGGTACGGTTCAGCCACACCGCGCGCAGGCCGGCACGTTGCGCGCCCTGCACATCGAGCAGAATATCGTCGCCGACATACACCGCGTCCTCAGGCGCCACGTTCATTGCGGCGCATGCTGCCAAAAAGATTGCCGGATCCGGCTTGGCGCTGCCATGCGCACCGGCCGACAATGAAAATGTGAAATGGTGCGCAAGGCCCATCGTCTGCAAATCGGCATTCCCATTCGAGATCGATCCGACCGCGGCGAGCGTGCCGAGTTCCTCCAGCGCCGGCAACACGTCTTCATATAGTTCCACCGTGTTGCGCGCCTGGTAGTACACCTGCATGGCGTGCTCGACGGACGCGGTGTCCTCGCCCACTTCGGCAAACGCAGCATGCAGGCCGGCCCGCCGCAGCGCACCCAGGTCGAGGTGAAATGCTGGCTGCTCCTTTAATAGTGCCACGCGTGCCGCCCGCAACTCTTCCACGGAAAAACGCGCCGTCACGCGCGGCGCGTTGGCAGTCAGCCACGCATGCACTTTCGCTTCAGCGCGGGCGATGACGGGGCCAATCGGCCACAAGGTATCGTCGAGGTCGAACAGGATGGCGCGGGGAATGGTCATGGCAGCGAGTGAAAAATGGAGGCATCAGCATTTTACGCAGTCTTACACGAAGATACATGGCAAAGGCGCTGCGGCTGGGCAAATGCACTAGAATGTCGGCACAAGATTATTTACAGGCGCGCATCATCCGACATGCGTGCCTTTCCCTGTTTGGAGAAATTATGAAGAGTTCCATCCTGCGTACCGGCATTGCGCTGGCATGTGCAGTGAGCCTGGCTTCCTGCGGCGGTGGCAACACCGGCACCCTGTACCTGGCTGGCACCGTTACAGGGGTGACCCTCGATGGGTTGACCCTGCAAAACAATGGCGGCGCAGATTTGGTTATTCCTGCCAATGCCACGACCTTCCAGTTCAAGGACCTGGTGCCAAGCGACTCCATTTACAACGTGACGATCAAAAAAGATGCGAGCGGCAAGGAAATTTATCCTGCCAACGTGCAGTCTTGCAGCGTCACCAGTGGCAGCGGCAATACCGGCCTGTACAGCGTCGCCTCGGTCAAGGTGGCGTGCATCATCTTCACGCACAAGCTGGGCGGCACTGTCACCGGCCTCGGCACCTCCACTGACCTGGTTCTCGTAAATGGTCCGGATCAGGTGAAAGTCCAGCCAGCCCCTGACGGCGGCACGACCACCTTCCAGATGGCGCCGGTATCGCAAAATTATCCATACGGCATCACCGTGTTGGCGCAGCCTGCGGGCAAGACCTGCACCGTGACGAATGGCGTCGGCACGTTAGGGCTTGTCGACTACCAGGGCGTCAACGTTGCCTGCACGCCGACCGCTGGCGCTTAATATCATTCACAAGGAATCGGCATGACTTTATTTTCACTGCGCACGGCGTTTGCGCTTTTGCTGGCGACGAGCCTGGCATCGTGCGGCGGCGGCGGCGACACCACCTATCCAATCAGCGGCACCGTTTCGGGCCTGGTATATGACACCCTCACGCTGACGGCCGCCGGTCAAACGCTCGAGATCAAGAAAAACCCGGCCAATACGGCGACGGTCATCAATCCGGTGACTTACACGTTCCCGAAAGCGCTGAGCTACGGCGACCCGTTCCTGGTGGCGTTGGTCAAGCCTCCGCAGAATCAAAATTGCAGCGTTGGTCAGAACGTGACCGACAGCGCTGGCCACCGTGCCAGTATCAATATCGTCGTCACGTGTAATATCAATCTGCATACTGTTTCAGGCAAAGTAACCGGCCTGACCTCCGAAGGCCTGGAATTGATTAACGGCAGCGTTACTAATACGACCATTCCGATCACCGTGGCTAGCCTGACGGCAAGCAACGCAGCGGGCGCCGCATCGTTCTCGTTCGTGAATATTCCGGTAACCCAGACGTACGGCATCACGATTCTGAAGCAGCCTGCCACCCAGACTTGCACGGTGACAAACGGTGTCGGCACGATGCTTGATGCCGATGTCACCAATATCGTGGTGGACTGCAAGTAAACGCAACAGGCAGGAGATATACGTGCAGCTTATATACAATATTATGAAATTAAATTGGATTTATATGCTGTAGCGCAGCATACTGCACTTGTCTCCTCCAAATCTCCTCAGAAAAGAATTGGATTTCAGCCCACTCTCGAGTGGGCTTTTTTTTGCCCCGGTACTTTGCGCCATACCTGCGCGCGCCGTTATCTCGTCATTACTGGCATCATGCTGGCAATACTGACAACAGGAGGCAAACACGTGCCCACCGAACAAATCGGCGACTACGACATTGAATTGACTGGGGAACACCTGAACGAGGTGGAAGGCTGGGCGGCGTTTGTGACCGTCTATGGCCCTTCCACCAACCCGATGCATCGCAATGCTCTGGTGCCACACCAGCGGGTGGCGGTCGGACAGGTGTTCGGTACGGAGGAGGAAGCCCTGGCCGCAGCCAGGGTGGCCGCGCTGGCAATGCTGCCAGGCGGCGCAGCTGACAGTAATTAAGCTTTGGTGGCGCTGAGCAAGTTTGCCAGCGCAACGTACTCGGCCAGGCCCACGGCTTCCGGACGCAGCGTCGGATCGATGCCAGCGGCCTGGATCTGCTGCTCGGTGGCCATACCGGCCAGGCAATTGCGGATTACTTTGCGGCGTTGGGAAAACGCCTTCTGCACCACTGCCGACAACATGTCTGCGTCGCACGGCAACTGCTCTTTCACCGGAATCATGCGCACGATGGCCGATTCCACTTGCGGCGGCGGATCGAAGGCGGTGGGCGGCACGATGAACATCAGGCGCATGTCGTAACGCCATTGCAGCATCACCGACAGGCGCCCGTACACCTTGCTGCCTGGCTCGGCCACCATGCGCTCAACCACTTCCTTTTGCAGCATGAAGTGCTGGTCTTCAATCAGGTGGGCAAAGTCGGCCAGGTGAAACAGCAGCGGGCTGGAGATGTTGTACGGCAGGTTGCCCACCACGCGCAGCTTTTGTCCTGCCGGCACGGGAATCGAGCCGAAGTCGAATTTCAGTGCATCGGCCGAGTGCACCGTCAGCACGTCGCGCGGATACGATTTTTCCAGCCGCGTCACCAAGTCACGGTCGAGTTCGACAACGTGCATCTGGCCCAGTTGTTTCAATAGCAGTGCCGTCATGGCGGCCAGACCGGGGCCAATTTCCACCATGGCCTCGCCCTGGCGCGGATCGATCGCGTCGATAATATTCTGCAAAACCATTTTGTCGGTCAGGAAATTCTGGCCAAAGCGCTTGCGGGCGACGTGTTTCATTGTTTCTTTACTTTCATTGACTTGCGGGTGACGACTGCTGCGCCGCAACCATTTGCATCGCGGCGCGGATGGCTTCGACCATGCTGCCGACATCGGCGTGGCCGACGCCTTTGGCTGCCAGGTCGAGCGCGGTGCCATGGTCGACCGATGTGCGGATCAGCGGCAGGCCGAGGGTAATATTGATGCCGTGCCCGAAGGTAGCGTATTTCAGCACCGGCAAACCCTGGTCGTGGTACATGGCCAGCACGCAATCGGCGTCATCCAGGTATTTTTGTTGAAACAGGGTGTCGGCCGGATACGGCCCGCGCGCATCGATGCCACGTGCGCGCGCGGCTGCCAGCGCGGGTTCGATGACGTCGATTTCCTCGCGCCCCAGATAGCCGCCCTCGCCCGCGTGCGGGTTCAGGCCGGTCACCAGGATGCGCGGCGCAGCGATGCCAAATTTGGCTTTCAAATCGGCGTCGATGATGTCGATCAC
Source organism: Pseudomonadota bacterium (assembly GCA_030853745.1). Classification (GTDB taxonomy): domain Bacteria; phylum Pseudomonadota; class Gammaproteobacteria; order Burkholderiales; family Burkholderiaceae_D; genus JALYUM01. The sequence goes on from JALYUM010000168.1 coordinate 61,755, forward strand.
GCGGCTCAAGCCATCGAACGTGATGGCGTCGGGGACGGCGCGCAGCGGCAAATGCGTCGTCGCCAGCGCCACGCGCAGGTACGGCACACCGGCGCCAGGCGAGCCCGCCAGCATCATCACCACTTGCGGGGTGTTGGTGCGTTCGGCCAGGTATTCGGTATGGCCTGAAAACGCCACGCCAGCGTCGTTGATGGTGCTTTTTTGCAGCGGCGCGGTAACGATGGCATCGAACCAGCCTGCCTGCACGCCCTCCACTGCCAGGTCGAGCGTGGCCAGCACGGCGCGGCCGTTATTCGCGTCGAGCGTGCCGGGAACGACGTGCGCTCCCAATGGCACATCGACGACGGGCACGCGCTGCGGGCCGAAATGCGGCAAGCCGCTATTTCTCAGCGCCATTGTCGACAATGCCACCAGCGAAATGGCCGGGTCGATGGCCGACGCCGTCAGGGCGAGGAAAGCTGCATCGCCCAGCAGCACGCAGTTGGCCTCTGCGCGCATGGCCCAGGCCGCGCGGATGGCAATTTCCGGGCCGATGCCCGCCGGCTCGCCGGTGGTGATGGCCAGCACGGGGCGGCGATTGTTCATGTCGACGATTACTTTTGCTCGTCGCGGAACTCGACGTACGCGCGGTCACGTACTTCGCGTACCCACGACTCGGCCGCTTCTTCCAGCTTGCGTTCGCGGATGATCTGGCGCGCGGCATTGCGTTCACGCTCTTTCGAGACGTCTTCGCTCTTGCGCTCGGTGACCTGGATCAGGTGGTAACCATATTGCGTTTCCACCACGCCCGACACTTCGCCAATTTTCAGGCCGTTCATGACGTTTTCAAATTCCGGCACGGTGTCGCCCGGGAACAACCAGCCGAGATCGCCACCTTTGGCTGCGGAACCGTCGTTCGAGTTCAGGCGCGCCAGTTCTTCGAACGTGGCAGCCTTGTTGTCGAGGCGCTCTTTCATTTCCAGCAGCTTGCGCTTGGCTTCCACGGCCGTCATCGTCGGCGTGACTTTCAGCAGGATGTGGCGCACGTGGGTTTGCTGCACGGCGGCCTTGTCGATTGCTTTGGCGGCGCTGCGCACATCGTTCAGGCGCAGGATGTAGAAGCCGGCATTGGTCCGGATCACGGTGGTGATCTGGCCTTTCGACAGCTTTTTGAGTTCATTGGCAAACAACGGCGGCAAACCGTTCGGGTCACGCCAGCCGATCGCGCCACCCTTCAGTGCATCGGGCGCATCGGAATAAGTGCCGGCCATCTTGGCAAAATCGGCGCCGGTGCGCAGCTGACGCGCCACATCGTCGGCGCGGTTCTTGCGTGCAGCGATCTGGTCGGGCGTGGCGTTGTCGGGAATACGCACCAGCAGTTGCGAGATATCCATTTCCACCTGCTCGGCGGCGGCAGTTTTCTCGGCCAGCAAATAGGTATCGACTTCGGCGTCGGAGACCTGAATTTTGCTGTCGACTTCGTGCTGGCGCAGGCGCTGCATGGAAATTTCGCCGCGAATTTCATCGCGGAAGCCGGCAAACGTCATGCCTTCTTTTTCCATCTGGTTGCGCATTTCCTGCACCGTCATTTTTTGCTGCTCGGCGATGTTGGCAATGGCGCGGTCGAGCGTCGGATCATCGACGCGCACGCCCATTTCCTTGGCCATCTGCAGCTGGGCGCGGGTGGCGATCATCTGCTCGATCACTTGCCGTTTCATGTCGGCAGCATCGGGCGGTTGCACACCCTTGGCGCGCATATTCGCTTCCACCTGCGCCACGCGCTGGTTGACTTCATTGCGCGTAATCACTTCGTCGTTGACGACGACCGCAATCTGGTCGATCACATTGGCGTCGGCCGCGGCCGGTGGCAAGAAACCGCCGCCGGATGCAGCAGAAGTCGCGGTAGCGGCTGCTGGCGCGGCCGTGGTTGCGGCCGGCTTCGACGGCTTGATTTTCGAACCGGTCGGCTGGGCAAACGCCGCGCCGGTGGCGAGCACGCCCAGCAGCAAAGCGGCTGGCTTGATGTGGTGCAAACGAATAGTACGCATAATCAGGGAAGCACTCATGTCAGATAAATAGGGAAACTACAGGCTGTTGGTCTGGCTCAGCCGGCTGTAGCCAGGAACGGCTTTTCTGAACGATTCAACCGGATTGCCAGGACCTAAGCCCGACAGACCGTTCAACTGAAGCTCGAAAAAGATCGGCGTCGACGTGGTTTGGGACGTCGTCACGAAACGCGATGCGCCCGCCCGGAAGACCCAGCAATCGGCCTTGTACTCGAGACCCACCAGCGCCTCGATCAACTTCTTGTCGCGCAGCGAATAACTGACGCGGCCAATGCCGTACACGCGTTGCGACAACGGCCACTGGCCCGAGATGTCGGCATTGCGGAAGCCGTCGCTTATCTTCGCACCGTCGACAGTGAGATTGTCGCGCTGCATACGGTATTCGGCGTTCAGCACCTTCATCAGGCCGGCCCGCCACTGCATGCCGAAGTTCGAGCTGTACAAACTGCGCTTTTGCGCATCGTATTCTACCGCGCTGTCGAACGAAAGCTTATCGGTAACGCTGCCGCCCGCGGCCACCAGCACATCCGACTTGCTGGAGTTGGTGGTAGCGGTCTGGCCCACGCGTGAATCGGTCAGGTAAAAGCGCTGGCCAATCGCCAGGCGCAGGCGCTCGGTGCCGTTTGACTCCAGGAAACGCGACACCACTGCCGCAGTGACCTGGTTGGCGTCGGCGATGCGGTCATAACCGACATAACGGTTTTCACTGAACAACTGCGCGTAACTGAAGCCTGCCGGAGCGGTGTCGAAGGTGGGCAGCTCGTCCTGGTTGCGGTATGGCGTGCGCACATAAAACAGGCGGGGCTCCAGCGTTTGCGTGGAATCGGGGCCGAACAATCCGGTTTTGCGTTCGAACACCAGGCCACTGTCGAGCGAAAACGTGGGCGCCGTGACCGACGGCGTGGTTGGATTAGTGCCGCTCGCCTCAAGCGAATATTTGGTGGCGCGGAACTGCACTTTGGGCGTGATGAAGTATCCCGGACGGACAAAAGGATAACTGACCTGGCCCAGCAGCGCGAGCCGGCTGCCTTCCGGGAGCTGGCTGCCATCCGCCTCGCGCGGATGCGAAAAACGGGTCGCTTCGCTGTCGAGCGACCAGTCGAAGCCGCCGGCCACATCGTACTGGCCCGCATGGAACACAATTTGCGGCAAGCGGTCGTACGGACGCGCCACGGTCAACAGCGGATTGGTCGCCGCGCCCGGATCCTGGAGCACCTGGTAATTCTGCAGGCGCGCCGACAGCGACCAGTATTTGGCGTTGTAACTGGTGCTGATTTCACGCAGCAGCTGGCGCTCGGCGCTGGCCGCCACGGTACGCGAAAAATCGCTCGGATATTCGTCGTCGGAGGCGGCCTTGATGTTCCAGCCGGCCGCCCAGCCCGGTGCGATCACCTGATTGTGCAGCGAATTGACCAGCCAGCGGCTGCTGCCTTGGTGGAGGCGCGGCCCGGTCGGATCGGCGGCATTGATTTCACCGGCGTAGCCTCGGTCGTGCAGCATGCCTTCAGCGTGGGTTTCACCGCTGTACGCATTGCCGGCATCGGTCACGCCGAGATAGCGCGCCGTAAAACCGAGTTGCACGCCACGGTCGAGCATGAAGCGGGGCAGCAGCGTCAGGTCGCGGTTCGGGGCGATATTGAAGTAATACGGCGTCAGTACTTCGGCATTGCCCTTCGAGCCGAAGCCGGGGACCGGCGGCAGCCAGCCAGAGCGGCGTGCACCGGACAGCGAAAACGACATCGCCGGCGTGCCAAGGATGGGGATGTCCTTGAAGTACACCATGGTCTTGCCGGCCTCGCCCACATCGCGTCCCGAATCGAGGCGCAGACGACTGGTTTTAAGGTACCAGTCAGGGTCCGGACCTTCACAGGTGCTGTAGGTACCGTCGTAGATCATCGCCTCGTCTTCGCTGATGAAGTCGACGCGATCGGCGCGGCCCTGCGCATTGTTTTTTTGCAGACGGTAGGTCGGGTGCAGGAACCAGCCCTTGCCCGTCTCCATATTCATCTGCATTGCGTCGCCCTGGTAACGGTCACCAAAGCGCCACATGTTCACATTTCCTTTGGCCGACACTTCGTCGGGCACCCGCAGATAGCACGCGGTGTCGGACGTGATGCCGGTTTTTCCGCGCGTGATTTCAACGTTGCGATCGAGCTGCAAATCGCGGTCGGGACGGCCGGTAATATCTTCGGCACGCATCACCACCGGCGCGTCGGGATCGTCGACACGCGCGGCCGGCGGCGCGGGTTGCTTTGGCGCGGGCACGACAACCTGGGCGTGGGCGTGGTACGGCACTGCAGACACAGTGACAAGGGCGGCCAGGGCCAGGGCGCGCCGACGGAAAGGGGGTGGTGCCGAAAACCAGCTCATTGGGGGAAGGTGTGATTCACCATATAGGCGATTTTTTGGGTTGAATCCCTTATTATATGGGAATTGTCACCTCTAACCGGATTCCCGGGTCGCTTCATGTCTTCATTGCCTTCCACCCCCGCATCCACTTCAGCACAGGAATCCCTGCACGATGTGCGCCTGTCCCAGCTCGACAGCTGGCTGGCGTCCCTGAACCTGGTCGATACCAGCTCACGCCGGCCGGCCTCGGCCGACGCCAGCTTCCGCCGCTATTTCCGTTTCGATGTACTGCCAGACCTGCGCGCGAAACTGGGCGACACCCTGATCGCCATGGACGCGCCGCCGGAACGCGAAAATGTCCCTGCTTTCATTCATGTCGACGGTTTGCTGTTCGATGCCGGCCTGACGGTGCCGGCGATTGTCGCGCGCGATGTGGACCGCGGCTACCTGCTGCTGTCCGACCTCGGCACCACCACGTACCTGCAGCGGCTGGACAGCGACAATGCCTCGTTCATGTACTCGGATGCTGTCGACGCATTAATCTCCATGCAGCTGGCCAGCGCGCCCGATGTGCTGCCGGAATTCGACCGCGCGTTTGTGCTGCGCGAGCTGAACATTTTCCCTGAATGGTTCGTCGCAAAACACCTGGGCGTGACGATGACGCCGGCGCAGCAGGCCACGCTCGACAAGGTATTCGAGATCATCACGAGCAATGTGCTGGCGCAGCAGCAGGTATTCATGCACCGCGATTTTCACTCGCGTAACCTGATGTGGCTGGACGAAGGTACCCTCAACAACCCGGGTGTGCTGGATTTCCAGGATGCGGTCTACGGCCCGGTCACCTACGACCTGGCCTCCCTGCTGCGCGACGCGTACATTCAGTGGGACGAAGAATTCGTGCTCGACTGGGTAGTGCGCTACTGGCAGAGCGCCAAGAAAGTCGGCCTTCCGGTGAACCCGGACATCGACGCGTTCTACCGCGATTTCGAATTCATGGCGCTGCAGCGTCACCTGAAAATTCTCGGCATCTTCTGCCGCCTGAACTACCGCGACGGCAAGCCGCATTATCTGGCCGACCTGCCAACCGTGCTCGATTACGTGCGCAAGACGTGCAACCGCTACATCGAACTGAAGCCGCTGGTGCGCCTGCTGGACGCGTTTGAAAACGTCACCCCGCAAGTCGGTTACACGTTTTAAGTCAGGGCGCCCATGAAAGCGATGATTTTTGCCGCCGGCCGCGGCGAGCGCATGCGTCCCCTGACCGATACCTGCCCCAAGCCCTTGTTGAAAGTGCGCGGGCGTCCGCTGATCGTCTGGCACATCCTGGGCTTGGTGCGCGCTGGCGTGACCGGGATTGTCATCAACCATTCGCACCTCGGCCACATGATCGAAGAAGCGCTGGGTGACGGCAGCCAGTTCGGTGCGTCGATTACGTATTCGCACGAGCCGACGCCGCTGGAAACTGCCGGTGGCGTGGCAAACGCGCTGCACCTGCTCGGCACAGAGCCATTCATCGCGATTGCCGCCGATGTCTACATGCCTTATTTCGACTACGCCCAGTGCCTGGATGTACTACAGGAGTCGGATGTGTGGGGCAATCCCTACCCGGCTGGCACCGGCGATGTGGCGTGGCTGTACCTGACGCCAAACCCGTTCCACAATCCGGACGGCGACTTTGCGCTGAACGCATTCCAGTTGTCGAACGAGGGTTCCCCGAAGTGGAATTTTGCCGGTATCGGCGTCTACCGGCCCGAGATGTTCGACGGGATCGGCACCGGCGCGTACATGCGGTTTGGCGAATTGATGCGCAAATTTATCGATTGCAAGCGCGTGGGCGGCGAGATTTATGAAGGCCCGTACGTCAACGTCGGCTCCGTGGCGCAGCTCGACGAACTGAATGTGCCGCTGGCCAGGCGCGCAGTCAAATGACGCCATTCGCGCGCCGGCGCGCGCGCCTGGCCGCGCAGATGATGTCAGGAACAGTCGCGGTGCTGGAGACCGCGCCTGAAGTGACGCGCAACGGCGACGTCCATTATCCGTACCGCCACAACAGCGCCTTTTATTACCTCACCGGCTTTACCGATCCGGAAGCGGCGCTGGTGCTGGTAGCCGCCACGGCAAGCGCTCCGGCGCGGTCCGTGCTGTTTTGCCGCGCAAAAAATCTGCAGCGTGAAACCTGGGAAGGCTTCAGGTACGGGCCGGATGCCGCGCGCAGCGCATTCGGTGTCGATGAGGCGCACCCTATCGGCGAACTGGCGGCGTGGCTTGGACAAGCCGACGTGCAGGAAGTGGCGCCCCTGATCGACGCCATGCGCGTCATCAAGGACGCGGAAGAACAAGCCACCATGCTGCGCGCTGCCACCATCTCGGGGCAAGCGCATGCACGGGCCATGCGCGCTGCCAGGCCCGGCATGTTCGAGTACGAGCTTGAAGCGGAGCTGCTGTACGAATTTCGCCGCAACGGCGCGCAGGCGCCAGCCTACCCGTCGATTGTGGCGACCGGCGCGAACGCCTGCGTGCTGCACTACAGCGCCAATGATGCGCAAACGCGCGACGGCGATTTGGTGCTGATCGACGCCGGTTGTGAATTCGACAGCTACGCGTCCGACATCACGCGCACCTTCCCCGTCAACGGCAGATTCAGTGCACCCCAGCGGCAGTTGTATGAACTCGTTTTGGCGGCGCAGGCGGCGGCGCTGTCCGCTGTCGTGCCTGGCCGGCCGTACAACGGCATCCACGATGCAGCGGTGCGCGTGCTGACCGAGGGCATGTTCGATTGCGGCCTGCTGTCACGCGACACGGCAGGCAGCGTCGACGATGCGATAGCCTCACGTGCGTACCAGCAGTTCTACATGCATGGCACCGGCCACTGGCTGGGCCTGGACGTCCACGATGCGGGCCGGTACCGCGACGATGAACAATCGCGCCCGCTGATGGCCGGCATGGCTTTGACGGTTGAACCGGGCATTTACGTACGGCCCGGTGACGGCGTGCCGGAACAATTCTGGAACATTGGCATCCGCATCGAGGATGACGTCATCGTCGGCGAGCGAGGGGCGCGCATCTTGTCCGGCGCCGCGCCAAAAACCATAGCGGAGATTGAAGAATGGATGGTGCAAACATGACACGCGTGGCAATCTGCGGCGCTGGCCCGGTTGGCATGGCGCTGGCGTTATTACTGGCGAAACGCGATGTGCCGGGTGGGGACATCGCCCTGTTAGATGCCCGCACGGTGGAACAAAGCGTGAGCGATCCGCGCTCGGTGGCACTGTCGTGGGGCAGCCGCCAACTGCTGGAAGATATTGGCGTCTGGCCCGTACCTGCAACCGCCATTCATGAAATTCACGTGTCGCGCGCCGGCCAGTTCGGGCGCAGCCTGATGGAGCGTAGCGAACACGATGTCGAGGCGCTCGGTTATGTGGCGCGCTACGGCGATGTCGTCGATGCGCTGTCCAGGGCATGTGTCCGGGCCGGGATCGAGGTCATGCGACCTGCCCGCGTGGCCGGCATCGATGAAACCGCCGACGGCGTGATGGTGCGGCTGGAAGATGGCCGCACCGTGACTGCTGCTGTCGCGGTGCAGGCCGAAGGTGGCACGTTCGGCGCACAGGGCGACAAGGCAGCGCGCCGGGATTATGGCCAGACTGCGGTGATCGCGCGCGTGTCCAGCAGCCGTCCGGTGCCGCACCGTGCATTCGAACGTTTTACCGACCAGGGTCCACTGGCCTTGTTGCCGCAAGCCGGCGCGGATGGTCACCAGTACGCGTTGGTATGGTGTGTGCAGCCGGAGCGTGCGACGGAATTGCTGGCGCTGGATGATGCAGCGTTTCTGGCTGCGCTGGGCGCAGCGTTTGGCGAGCGGGTTGGGACGTTCACCGCGGCGTCGAAACGGACGTCGTATCCACTTGGTTTGACCATTGACGCCCGCTCCACAGCGCGCACAGTCGCCATCGGCAATGCAGCGCAAACGCTGCACCCAGTGGCGGGACAAGGCCTCAACCTGGGCTTGCGCGACGCGGCGGTGCTGGCACGATTGCTGGCGCAGGGCGATTCCTTGACGGCGTTCGAGACCGCGCGTTCCGGCGACCGTTCGCTGACGGTGGGCCTGACCGACACAATGGCGCGCGTGTTTGCGGGCAGTGGGCCGCTGCAGTCGCTACTGGGCCTGTCGCTCGGTGCGCTCGATGCAGTAGGCCCCGCCCGCAAGGCGCTGGCCAGCGTGATGATGTTCGGGCGGCGCTAGCCCGTCATTCCCGCGCAGGCGGGAATCCATACCACGCATGCGTTAGCCGCTACAGCGCGCACGTGCTATGGGCCCCCGCCTTCGCGGGGGTGACTCAAACCGCCTTCACCATCGCCTCGATCACCTTCTTCGCGTCCCCGAACACCATCATCGTATTCGGCTGATAAAACAGGTCGTTATCCAGCCCGGCATACCCCGATGCCATCGACCGCTTGTTGACGATGATGCTCTTGGCCTTGTACGCCTCCAGAATCGGCATCCCGGCAATCGACGATTTCGGGTCCTTGGCGGCCGGGTTCACCACGTCATTCGCGCCCAGCACCAGCACCACATCGGTCTGGCCGAATTCGCCGTTGATGTCTTCCATCTCCACCACCTGGTCGTACGGCACTTCGGCTTCGGCCAGCAGCACGTTCATGTGGCCCGGCATGCGCCCGGCTACCGGGTGGATGGCGTAGCGTACGGTGACGCCGTGGGCGGTCAGTTTGTCGACCAGTTCCTTGACCGAGTGCTGCGCCCGCGCCACCGCCAGGCCATACCCCGGCACGATGATCACCGATTCGGCGTTCGACAAAATGAACGCCGCATCTTCCGCGGAGCCCGATTTGACCGGGCGCTGCTCTTTCGCGCCACCGGTGTCCGCACTAGCCGCTTCGCCGCCGAAGCCGCCCAGCAGCACGTTGAAGAACGACCGGTTCATGGCCTTGCACATGATGTACGAGAGGATGGCGCCACTTGACCCAACCAGCGAACCGGCGATGATCAGCATCGAATTATTCAGCGAGAAGCCGATGCCGGCCGCGGCCCATCCCGAATAGCTATTGAGCATCGACACCACCACCGGCATGTCGGCGCCGCCGATCGGAATGATGATCAGCACACCGAGAATGAACGCCAGCGCGGCCATGATGACGAACGGTGTCCATGCCGGTGCGGCGCCATCGGCAAAGCAGAACACCAGGCCCAGCGCAACGATGGCAATGGCGACGGCCAGGTTGACCAGGTGCTGGCCAGGGAAGCTGACCGGCGCGCCCTGAAACAAGCGGAATTTATATTTGCCGGACAGTTTGCCAAACGCGATCACCGATCCGGAAAACGTCACCGCGCCGACAAAGGTTCCGATGAACAGCTCGAGCCGGTTCCCGAACGGCAGCGCCGCGCCGCGCGTGGCAATGTTGAACGCCCACGGTTCCGACACCGCCGCAATCGCGATGCAGACCGCCGCGAGACCGATCAGCGAGTGCATCGCGGCGACGAGTTCCGGCATCTTGGTCATCTCGACTTTTTTGGCGGCAAAAGCGCCAATTGCGCCGCCGACCACGACGCCCAGCAGCACCAGCGGCAGGCCGATGCCGGCACTGCCGGTCATTTGTTCGCGCAGTTTGACGATCAGTGCAATCGTCGTGATGGCGGCAATCGCCATGCCGGCCATGCCGAAGGTATTGCCCATCCGCGCGTTGGTAGGCGACGACAATCCCTTCAGCGCCTGGATGAAGCAGACCGACGCGATCAGGTACATCATCGTCACGAGGTTCATGCTGATGAAATTCATGCCGAGCCCTCCTTCACCGCAGCCGGGGCAGCATCCGGCACCGGTTTTGCCTTCTTTTCCTTCTTCCTGAACATCTCCAGCATGCGCTGCGTGACAAGAAAACCGCCGAACACATTGACGGCTGCCAGAGCCACGGCCAGCGTGCCGGCCACCTGTCCCACCAGTCCTTCGGTGAGTCCTGCGGCCAGCATGGCGCCGACGATGATGATCGCAGAGATGGCGTTGGTGACGGCCATCAGCGGTGTGTGCAGCGCCGGCGTGACGGTCCAGACGACGTGGTAGCCGACGTAAATGGCCAGCACAAAAATGATCAGGTTGATGATGGTGTGGCTGATTTCCATGGTGTTCTCCTTATGCGCGCAGCACGGTGCCGTCGAGGCACACCAGCGTGGCCTTGATGATCTCGTCGTCACGGTCGATGTCGATGCCTTCCCCAACCTTCCCGTCACCCTTGTCTTTGTCGATCACCAGCTTCAGGAAATCGAGCACGTTTCTCGCATACAGCGCCGACGCATCGGCCGGCACCAGCGTCGCCAGGTTCGATTCGCCGATGATGTGGACGCCGTATTTAACGACGGTTTTATCCAGCTCCGACAGCGGACAATTGCCGCCCTGCTCCACCGCCATGTCGACGATCACCGATCCCGGCTTCATCGCTTTCACGGTGTCTTCGGAAATCAGCACCGGCGCCGCGCGGCCGGGAATCAATGCGGTGGTGATGATGATGTCGGCCAGTTTTGCGCGCTCGTGCACCAGCGCAGCCTGGCGCCGCATCCAGTCGGCCGGCATCGCACGCGCGTAGCCGCCCGCACCCTTGGCGATCTCGCGCTCTTCATCGGTTTCGTAGGGCACGTCGATGAATTTGGCGCCCAATGACTCCACCTGCTCTTTCACCGGCGGGCGCACGTCGGACGCCTCGATGACGGCGCCCAGCCGCTTGGCCGTGGCAATCGCCTGCAGGCCCGCCACGCCGACACCCATGATCAGCACGCGCGCCGCTTTCACAGTGCCGGCCGCCGTCATCAGCATCGGCATGAAGCGTCCGTACGTGTTCGCGGCCAGCAGCACGGCCTTGTAGCCGGCGATGTTCGCTTGCGAAGACAATACGTCCATCGACTGCGCGCGCGTGATGCGCGGCGCCGCTTCCAGCGCAAACGCGGCCAGGCCGGCCTGCGCCATTGCGGCGTTGTTGGCTGCATCGAAAGGATTGAGCATGCCAACCAGCATGGCGCCGCGCTGCATCTGCGCGCGTTCAGCGTCATCCGGCGCGCGCACTTTCAATACCAGTGCGGCACCGAATGCGGTGGCGGCGTCGACGATGGACGCGCCTGCCGCACTGTATTGTTCGTCGGTGATGGAAGCGCGCAGGCCGGCGCCGGATTGCACCAGCACGTCGTGGCGCACGGCCAGCTTTTTAACCGTCTCTGGCGTGGCCGCCACGCGGGTCTCGCCCGGCCGGGTTTCTGCCGGAATGCCTATCTTCATCTGCGCCCCCTTTATTATTAATCTGTCCAGAATTTAGCACGGAACAAGCACAGCGGCACAACTGCCGCCATTTCATGCAACAGCAATGATTTTTTGTGTCGAATCAAAGACATCCAGAGCAATTGTTGTAGCGGAAATGCAGTGTGCTTCAACAATGGGCGACCGGCCAAGGTAGAATATCGGCTCTATTTTCGAGGACCTCATGTCGCCAACCTGGAAACCATCCGTCACCGTCGCGGCCGTCATCGAACGCGATGGCCGCTTCCTGATGATCGAAGAAGAAACCAGCGAAGGCATCAAGCTGAACCAGCCTGCCGGGCACCTGGACGAAAACGAATCGCTGGAGCAGGCAGCCGTGCGCGAGGTCAATGAAGAGGCGGCGCATGAATTTATCCCGACCGCGCTGGTGGGCATGTACATGTCGCGTTACTACTCGAAATCGCGCCAGAGAAATGTGACTTACCTGCGGTTTACTTTTTGCGGACATGCCGGCCAGGAATTCGACCAGCCGCTCGATGACGGCATCCTGCGCGTGCTGTGGATGACGCACGCAGAAATCGTGGCCACCCAGGAGCGCCACCGCAGCCCCATCGTGCTGCAATGCGTCGACGATTACCTGGCTGGCAAGCGCACCGAACTTGATCTGCTGTACACCCATCCGACGGTGTTCGCAGGCGGAATGTAAATAATGGCAAAGAAAAAAGTTGTAATCGGCATGTCCGGCGGCGTCGATTCGTCCGTTGCGGCGTGGATGCTGAAGGAGCAAGGCTACGACGTGGTCGGCCTGTTCATGAAAAACTGGGAAGACGACGACGATTCGGAATACTGCTCGACGCGTCAGGACTGGATCGACGCGGTGAGCGTGGCCGACGTGGTGGGCGTGGATATCGAGGCGGTCAATTTTGCGGCCGAATACAAGGACCGCGTATTCGCCGACTTCCTGCGCGAATACCAGGCCGGCCGCACGCCCAACCCGGACGTGCTGTGCAACGCCGAAATCAAGTTCAAGGCATTCCTCGACCATGCCATGCACCTCGGCGCAGACTTGATCGCCACCGGCCACTACGCCCGCGTGCGCGAACACCAAGGCAGTTTTCAGTTGCTGAAAGCGTTCGACGCCACCAAGGACCAGAGCTACTTTTTGCACCGGCTGAACCAGGCACAATTGTCGAAAACGTTGTTTCCGCTGGGTGAAATCCCGAAAACGGAAGTGCGCAAGATCGCCGAGAAGCTGCTGCTGCCAAACGCCGCCAAAAAGGATTCCACCGGTATCTGCTTTATTGGCGAGCGGCCGTTCCGCGACTTTTTGAACCAGTACCTGTCATATAAACCGGGGCCGATCAAGTTGGACGATGGCAGCATTGTCGGCGAACACGTGGGCCTGTCGTTCTACACGCTGGGCCAGCGCAAGGGCATCGGTATCGGCGGCCTGAAGGCGCACCGCAATGCCGACGGCACCAGCGAGCCGTGGTTCGTGGCGCGCAAGGATATCGACAACAACACTTTGTATATCGTCCAGGGCCACGATCACCCGTGGCTGCTGTCCAGCCAACTCGAAGCCGGCCAGGCCAACTGGATTGCGGGCGTGGCGCCCGATGCCGGCACGTTGTCGGCCAAGACGCGCTACCGCCAGGCCGATGTCGATTGCCGCATCCTGACGCAGGGGCTGGATCGTTTTACGCTGGACTTTACCGACCCGCAATGGGCGGTGACGCCGGGCCAGTCAGCCGTACTGTATGACGGAGATGTATGCCTGGGCGGCGGCATCATCGACGGGCATACGGGCATTCAGGCTGCGTGATTGAAAAACGCGCCGAGCGCGCTGGCGTCATAACGCCGGCGCAACGCCGGCTGATAAAGTACACGCTGAATGACCGCTTCCGGAATGCCATTATTGGCCAGATACGCGTGCGCCTCCTCGGTGCTCAGCATCTGCTGGAATACCAGCGCCACTTCGACTTTCTACGCTGTCAGGTGATCTTTTCGGTTATGCAACATACAGTTCGTTCCCGGACCCTGTTCAATATCAGCGGAACCGACAGTGTATTATTTCCCACCGGTAAAGCGTAGATATTACCGAATTTACTGAAATATAGATGTAATTCCGCAACAAATTTGGCGTCCAAACAGCAAATCAAGTAAGGAGAGGGATGAAAACTTACCAGGGCAGCTGTCATTGTGGCGTGGTGCGATTCAGTGCTGATATCGATCTGGCGCAGGGCACGCTGCGCTGCAATTGCTCGATATGCGCGAAGATGCGTTGGTGGCCGGCCATCGTCGCGCCTACGGCATTTCGCCTGCTGGCCGGCCTTGACGCCTTGAAGGATTACCAGTTCCAGCGCCAGCATGACCACCACTTTTTTTGCCAGCATTGCGGCGTGCACCCGTTCGGCACCGGCACGTCGCCGCGCTGGGGCGCATTTTATGCCATCAATCTGGCGTGCCTGGATGATGCATCGCCGGACGAACTGGCAGCGGCGCCCGTCAGTTTTATCGACGGCAAGAATGACAACTGGGACAGTGCCCCAGCGGTGACCGGGCACTTGTAGGGGCGGTTTGCAGGTTCAGCACCGACACCGGTGACGGTTTTCAGGACAGGTAATTCAGCACCGTTTTCCCGGCGCAAGCCAAGACTGATGCTGCACCGAACACCCCGCCTCGACTAGCTACCGGTCGCTTCCTGCTGCTTGCGGATCAGCGCCAGCACGGCCGTCTTGATGGTTTTCAGCACCGCATCGGCCTTGAACGGCTTGACGATAAAGCCGTTGATGCCAAGCGCCAGCGACGACTGAATGGTGGCCGCGTCGATCGCGCCCGACACCATGAAGATCAGCGACTTCGGCAGCCTGGCGCGCAATTCTTCAAGTACGCCACTGCCGTCCTCGATCTGTTCGCGCGCGATGCACACCAGCTGCGGCTTGTATTTCATGGCCAGCGCAAAGCCTTGCGCCATGGTGTGCGTCGAACCGACGACTTCGTAGCCGCCCTCGACCATGACGGTGTTGAGCAGGCCCCGCGCAACTGCGCTGGCGTCAATGATGATTGCTTTGAGCATGCTGATTCCTTACCGGACTTTCAAGTGTGGCCATACGCCAGCATATTCCACGTGACGCCCAAACGCACGTCGGTTTTCAATTCCACCAGCTGGCGCGACAGGTACAAAATATCGCGTTCGGCCCGCAGTCGCTCGCCCAGCGGCGTCTTCAGAATACCGGCGCCGGCCATCACTGCATCCAGGTCGCCGTACGCATTGAGCAGGCGCGCCGCGGTCTTCATCCCAACTTTCGACACGCCCGGCACGCCGTCGGTCACGTCCCCCATCAGCGCCAGCAAATCGACGATCTGTTCGGGCGCCACGCCAAAGCGCTGGCGTACCCAGGCGTCGTCGTGCCATGCATTGGCAAAGTGATCCCACACCAGCGCGCCGTGCGCGACAAGGCCGTGCAGGTCCTTGTCGGTGGTTGCGACGACTGCTTCGCCACGGCCCTCCGCCAGCCAGCGCAAGACGCCGGTGCCGATCACATCGTCGGCTTCCACCTCGGGAATGCAGAGCGGATGCATGCCGGCCTGCGTCAGGCGCTGCTGGAATTCGGGCAGCGCGGCGCGCAGGTCGGACGGCATCGGCGCGCGGTGTTCGCGGTAGCGCGGATACAGCGCATGGCGCCAGGTCGTGCCGCCGTAATCGAACGCCGCCAGCACGTGCGTCGGCTGGTGCGTGTCGAGCACTGTGCGAAACGACGACAGTGCATGGCGCAGCGCGGTGGCGGCCTTGATGGGCGAATCCGGTTCAGGACTGGCTTCGTAGACGCGCCGGACGATATTCAGGCCATCGATGGCGAGCAGTTTGGCCATCAGTTGATGTTACTTTGCATAGGCGTATTTGCCACCGCGCTCCAGGGCCCGCTGGTAGGCCGGGCGGGCGTGAATGCGGGCCAAAAATGCCGTCAGTTTTGGATAGCGTGCGTCCAGGCCCGCGCGCGCGGCCGACGCTTCCAGCACAAAGCTGATCTGCACATCGGCAGCCGTGAATTCTTCGCCGGCGAACCAGGTCGATTTGTTCAGCTCCGCTTCGAGAAAATTCAGGTTGTTCTGCAGGTTCGGCAAGATCATCATCTGTTTGACCTTTGCCGCGATGCCCTTGGCAATCGGCTTCACGAAGAACGGCATCTTCTGGGTTTCGATACGGTCGAATACCAGCTTCATCAGCAGCGGCGGCATGGCCGTGCCTTCGGCGAAATGCAATATGTGGTTGTAGCGCAGCTTGTCCGGCGTACCGGCCGGCGGCACCAGCCTGCCCTGGCCATAGCGCTCCACCAGGTATTCCACGATGGCGCCCGATTCGGCCACCACGTTATCGTCGTCAGTGATCACCGGCGATTTGCCGAGCGGGTGCACCTTCTTCAGTTCAGGCGGCGCCAGCATGGTTTTCGGATCGCGCTCGTACTTCTTGATCTCATACGCCAGACCCAGTTCTTCGAGCAGCCAGAGGATGCGCTGCGAGCGTGAATTATTCAGGTGGTGGACGACGATCATGGGCGCAACCGGTAGTGGAAAGAGGCGCCCAGCTTAACAGGACTACGACTGCGAGTGAATCTTGATCACGCGGCGTGCGGGCGGCGCTTCTTCATCGAGGATCAACGCTGGCGCCGCGCAACCGCCGTCACCGCTGCCGCAACTTCCGCAACCACTGCCGCAACTCGCTTCAGTCTTGAAAAACGCGGCCAGGCGCGTTTGCGAAAGGCCGCGCTGGCTAAGCCAGAACACGATCTTTTCACGCCACGCCAGCGGCAGATACCGGGCCGCTGCATACACGGCGGCAATGGCCACGATCAGTGCGACAACCACGTGCTGCATGCTAGCCTCCGAGCGTCGCCAGCGCGACGCGATAAGTGATGAACGAAGCCGCATACGCCAGCGCGAACATGTAGGCGGCCATGATCAGCGGGTAGCGTAGGGTGCCGGTTTCGCGCTTGACGACGGACAGCGTCGACAGGCACTGCGGCGCAAACACATACCAGGCCAGCAAGGACAGCGCGGTGGCCATCGACCACGATTTGGCGATCAGCGGCGTCAATGACGTGGCCACATCCGAGCTGCTGGCCGACAGCGCATACACGGTGCCGAGTGCACCCACTGCCACTTCGCGGGCAGCCATGCCGGGCACGAGCGCAATGCAGATCTGCCAGCCGAAACCGATCGGTTCAAAAATCACGGACAGCGCGCGCCCGATCATGCCGGCGATGCTGTAATAGATCGGTGGCTGCGTGGCGCCTTCCGGAGCACCCGGAAAACTCGACAGGAACCACACCAGGATCATCAAAATGAGGATGGTGGTGCCGACGCGCGTCATGAAGATGCGCACGCGTTCCCACAAGCCCAGCGCCAGGTTGCGCAAGTGCGGCCAGTGATAGCTTGGCAGCTCGAGCATCAGCGGCTGCTGGCCGTGCGAGCCCATGATGCGCTGAAATATCCACGCCACCGCCATGGCCGACAGGATGCCGGCCGCGTACAAAATGAACAGCACCAGGCCCTGCAGGTTAAAAATGCCGACATCGCGGTCGGGAATAAACGCGGCGATCACCAGCGCATATACCGGCAGGCGCGCCGAACATGTCATCAGCGGCGCGATCATGATGGTGATCAGGCGGTCGCGCGGGTTCTGGATGGTGCGCGCCGCCATCACGCCGGGAATGGCGCACGCAAAGCTCGACAATAAAGGAATAAAAGCTCGCCCGGACAGGCCGACGCGTCCCATCAGCCGGTCCAGCAGGAACGCCGCACGTGGCAGATAGCCGCAGTCTTCCAGCACAAGAATAAAAAAGAACAAGATGAGAATCTGCGGCAAAAATACCAGCACGCTGCCGACGCCGCCCATGATGCCTTCCACCAGCAGGCTGCGCAGCGGCCCGTCGGACAACGCCGAACCCAGCCAGGTACCGATCGCTTCCACGCCTGTCTTGATCATTTCCATCGGTGCCGCCGCCCAGCTGAACACGGCCTGGAAAATCAAAAACATGACCGCCGCCAGGATCAGCGGACCGGCCACCGGATGCAGGATGACATGGTCGATTTTTTCAGTGAGGTTGCCGGTATCGGACTCGTGGCTGGTACACACATCGAGGATGCGGCGCACTTCGCGCTGGGTTTCTTCGACCGAGACGGCATCGATGACGGACAGGGGGAATGGCGTAGTCACCTCGCCCCACGGCATCTGGTCGAGCACGCGCACCAGTTCCTTTTCGCCGCCAGTCTGCACGGCGACGGTTTCCACCACCGGCATGCCAAGCTCCTGCGCCATGCGCACGGTATCGATGACGATGCCGCGCTTTTTGGCGACATCGACCATGTTCAGTGCCAGCACCATCGGCAGGCCGAGGCGCTGAATTTCCAGCACCAGGCGCAAATTCAGGCGCAAATTGGTGGCGTTGACGACGCACACCACCGCGTTCGGTGGCGTTTCACCGGCGCGCTGGCCAGCAATCACATCGCGGGTAATGGCTTCATCGGGCGTATGCGCCGACAGGCTGTAAGCACCGGGCAAATCGAGCAGGCGGAACGCACGTCCGGCCGGGGACATAAAACTGCCCTCTTTGCGTTCGATGGTGACACCGGCGTAATTGGCCACTTTCTGACGCGAGCCGGTCAGGCGATTGAATAATGCTGTCTTGCCGCAGTTCGGGTTTCCCAGAAGCGCCACCAGCGGCGTCACCGCCGCTTGTACCTGTTCCACTGCACCCATGTTATTCCGGTTTGATTGAGACAAGCGACGCTTCGAAGCGGCGCAAAGCAAAGGTGGACTGGCCAACCTTGACAGCAATGGGTTCACCACCCGGCACGCCGCGTTTCAGCACGCGGATGCGCTCGCCTGGAACGAAACCGAGCTCCATGAGACGGCGGGCAACATCGGCGCCCTGGCCATTCGGCGCGGATGGCGCCAGGTGGATGACGGTCGCACTCTTGCCAGCAGGCAGGGAGTCGAGCGTAGTGAGGGTAGGAGCTAGGGTCATATGGTCTGCTTGTCTTCTTGAACACGGTCTTGAGGGGAAAGACACTGTTAGGACACGAATGATCACATCATAAACCTAAATGAGAATAATTTCTATTTGCGTTTTTGCATGCTTGCGTGGCCGCCATGATTGACCCGCCACACGCGACGAAAAGCGCTTGCTTTCAATCATCGCTGAAGGCAGAATACGAAAGGTAATGAGAATGATTCTCAATCCTAGTGATGGAATGGCAAGGAAATACGATGATCGTCTGCGTCTGCAACAACATCTCCGACCGCGAAATCCGCCAGGCAGTAGAGCTTGGCATCTCGTCCATGGCGGAACTGCATGAACAACTCGGCGTTGGCACCTGCTGCGGCAAGTGCGTCGAATACGCCCGTGAAGTGCTCGACGAGCACGTGAGCACCCTGCAAGCAACCGAATTGCGCTTCCAACGCCAGGCGGCGTAAGCGCTTTTTTCGTCTTCAGTAAGCCAATGTGACCGTGGCGGCGGCAGTGCCCTCGCCCACGGTCATCGCTGCGTCCTTGAACGACGGCGGTCCAAACTTGCCCTTCGCGCCATTCGAAAAGCCGTAACCCTCTTTCGGCATCCCGACAAAATTTCGGTCCAGCTCATTGTTGCCATTGGCATCGTGGTAGGCCAGCACGGCCCACGTTCCTGCCGGCACATCTGGCACATCAATGGTCACGCTGCCCACGCGCGCCGGTGCCGACGCCGTGATTTTGCATTTTTTAAGGAAAGTTTCCTGGTCGCAGACAGCGACATGCAGCGCGCCCTTGTCGCTGGTGACGCCGTCGATTTTGACCTGGACCGTAGCGGCCGAAGCGCTGGCAGACAGTGCCAGCAGCGCGATGATGCTCAGTTTTTTCATATGCAGTTTCCTGTTGAGATAGATGCGTTCGCCTGTTGCGACGACGCTGCCATCTTACGGCGAAACCGCCGATTCCTGCCATTGCCAGGCTTCAGTTTGTTATCATGGGGATTCCACACAATGAACAAAGGCACCACATGAAAGGCGATCCGAACGTCCTCCGGTTGTTGAATGCGCAGCTGACCAATGAGCTGAGCGCCATCAACCAGTACTTTTTGCACGCGCGGATGTACAAGCACTGGGGTTTCGAGAAACTGGGCAAAAAAGAATACGAAGAGTCCATCGGCGAAATGAAGCATGCCGACAAGTTGATCGACCGTATCCTGATGCTCGACGGCCTGCCAAACCTGCAAGCGCTGCACAAGCTGCTGATTGGCGAATCGACGCAGGAAATGCTGGAATGCGACCTGAAACTGGAACGCGCTGCGCAAGTAACGGTCAAGGAAGGCATCGGCGCATCGGAAATTGCCCACGATTACGTTTCGCGCGACCTGTTCCTGATGATCCTGGAAGACACTGAAGAGCATATGGACTGGCTCGAAACGCAGCTCGACATCATCACCAAAATCGGCATTCAGAATTACCTGCAGAGCCAGCTGGAAGAATAAAGCCGTTGTCCTCGCGCAGGCGGGGACCCATAGCACGGTGAACACATACGCGCTCTCTGCTCAAAAGTGAGATAGGCCCCCGCCTTCGCGGGGGTGACGGTTTTTAAGTGTTGCTGGCTTACCGCCAGCGCGCCATCCACTTGTCGTAAAACCCCATATCCCTCGGCACCGCGCCCGGTATTGCACAGATTGCGCCGGCGAATTCGTTCGCGCGCGCGAGCGTGGTGGCGAGCGGCCAGCCGCGCATCCGGCCCAGCAGGAAGATTGCCGAGAAGGCGTCGCCGGCGCCCACCGTATCGATAACAAACGGCGGCGTCGGATTATCGAGATTGACGATAGGCTCTTCATTTTCGGCGCCAAAATAAATCGAGCCGCGGTGGCCCAGCGTGACAATCAGCGCATCCAGCGCAAACATCTGCATCAGCGCGCGGCACGAGGCCCGCGTTTCGTCTGCCGTCAGCGCCGGATCGGCCGGCTGGATCTGGAAAAACCACGCGAACAAGGCCTGCAACTCTTCTTCGTTGACCTTGACGATGTTGGCCGCTTTCAAAGACTGCGCCACACAGTGCTCGTCGACCTGACCGCCGCGCAAATTCAGATCGAGGTAGCGGGTGGCGCGCGTGGCGTCCAGTACGGCATGCAGTGCCGCACGCGAGCGCGCCGAGCGCTGCGCCAGCGTGCCGAAATACACGATGCCGACGTCGACCGTCGTCAAGGCACCGACTGCGGCGACGCCATCGATGTAGTCGTAGGCCTGGTTCGCCAGGATATTAAAACGGTGGCCGCCCGGCGCGCGCTCGACGACGACACGGCCGGTTTCTTCCATCGCATCGATCTGCAAGCCCGTATCGAGCATCGCAAAGCGCTCGAATTCAGCGCGCACAACGGTGCCATTCTTGTCTTCGCCGACACGCGTAATCATCAGTTGCGGCGCCATGAAGGCGGCGAGGTTGCGCGCCACGTTGAACGGCGCGCCGCCGACAATCAGCTCGGTACCGAAATCATCGACCAGGGCTTCGCCAAACACGACGGTGGTGGAAGGTGGGGTCATCTTATGCCTCGCGCGGGAAAGTATCTTTGAATGACGCCCGTTCCGACAGTTTGTCGAACAGGCGGGCCAGGTTCGGGTAGTCGCCGCGCCAGTCGATCTCGGGGAAGCGGAACGCCAGCCAGCCCAGTGCACCGCCGAGTGCGACATCGGCCAGCGTGTAGTAATTACCCATGCAAAATGGCTGCTCGCCAAGATCGTCGGCCATTACGGCGAGGCCGGCGTGGACCTTGCCCAGCTGGCGCGCAATCCAGGCGTCGCTTTGCTGCTCTTCCGGGCGCAGGGTTTTTTCCAGTCGCACCAGCACGGCGGCATTGAGCACGCCATCGGCCAGGGCTTCCCATACTTTGACAGCCGCACGGTCGCGGCTGTTGGGCGGCAGCAGTTTGCAGACCGGCGTGAGCGTATCGAGGTATTCGGCGATGACGCGCGAGTCATACATCACCGCGCCGTCTTCCATGACCAGGCAGGGAACCTGCCCGAGCGGATTCGATTGGCCAA
Organism: Pseudomonadota bacterium; assembly: GCA_030853745.1. Classification (GTDB taxonomy): domain Bacteria; phylum Pseudomonadota; class Gammaproteobacteria; order Burkholderiales; family Burkholderiaceae_D; genus JALYUM01. The sequence goes on from JALYUM010000168.1 coordinate 83,465, forward strand.
CCTTGCTGTCGGCGCCCCACACGTTGTCGAGCTCGAACACATAGTCGAGTTTTTTTTCCGCCAGCACGATCCGCACCTTGCGGACAAAGGGGCTGGTCAGGGAACCGATCAGTTTCATAGACGCTCAGGTGGGAAAGATGGATGCCAGTATAACATCGGCCCGTCACTGAAAGTCAGCTGAAGGCGCCGTTCAACCGCGCTTTGGCGACGCGCAGCAACACTTGGGGACAATGGTAAAATCGCGTTTTTTTACAAGCGCCCGCCATGACCGTCACCGCCCCCTCCTTTACCCTGTCGGCACTGTCCCCTCTGGACGGCCGCTATGCGTCCAAAACCGACAAGCTGCGCCCGATCCTGTCGGAAGCGGGCTTCATGCACCACCGCGTGAAAGTCGAAATCTCGTGGCTGCAAGCGCTGTCCGAAGCTGGCCTGGCCGAAATCAAGCCATTTTCCGCTGAAGCGAACGCTCAACTCGAACGCATGGCCAGCGCATTCACCGATGCCGACGCAGCCCGCATCAAGGAAATCGAAGCGGTCACGAATCACGACGTCAAGGCGGTGGAATACTGGCTCAAGGAGCAGGTCAAGGACGCGCCGGAACTGGTGGCCGCCAGTGAATTCATCCACTTCGGCTGCACCTCGGAAGACATCAACAATACCTCGCACGGCATGATGCTCAAAGCCGCGCGCGACACCGTCATGTTGCCGACGCTCCATGCGGTCATTGCCAAGCTGACCGAGATCGCCCACACCAACGCCGACCTGCCGATGCTCTCGCGCACGCACGGCCAGACCGCCAGCCCGACCACGCTGGGCAAGGAATTTGCCAACGTCGTCGCGCGCCTGCAACGTGCCGCCGAACGCATCGCCTCCGTTGAAATGCTGGCCAAGATGAATGGCGCCGTGGGCAATTACAACGCGCACCTGGCGGCGTATCCGGACGTGGACTGGCCGGCGTTTTCGAAAGCCGTCATCGAAGAACGCCTCGGCCTGGTGTTCAATCCGTACACCATCCAGATCGAGCCGCACGATTACATGGCGGAACTGTTCGACGCGTTTGCGCGCGCCAACACGATCCTGCTCGACCTGAACCGCGATATCTGGACGTACGTGTCGCTGGGTTATTTCAAGCAGCGCCTGAAAGCCGGCGAAATCGGCTCGTCGACGATGCCGCATAAAGTCAATCCAATCGACTTCGAAAACTCCGAAGGCAATCTTGGCCTGGCCAACGCCATCCTGAAGCACATGGCGGAAAAGCTGCCGGTGTCGCGCATGCAGCGCGATCTGACCGATTCCACCGTGCTGCGCAATATCGGCGTCGGCTTCGGCTACACCCTGCTCGCTTACGACAGCTGCCTGCGTGGCCTGAACAAGCTGGAAGTGAACGCCGCGCGCCTGGCTGCCGATCTCGATGCGAACTGGGAAGTGCTGGCCGAGCCGGTGCAAACCGTGATGCGCCGGTATGGCATCGAAAACCCGTACGAGCAGTTGAAGGAACTGACGCGCGGCAAAGGCATTTCAAAAGACGCGCTGCGCGAGTTCATCCTGACGCTGGCCATTCCGCAAGATGCCAAGGATTTGCTGCTGGCGATGACGCCGGCAAATTACATCGGTCTGGCAGCAAAACTGGCGGCCACGATTTAAGTTTAATTTCTGCCTGCTCAAAACCCGCATGCCGCCCTGGCATGCGGGTTTTCTTTTTTCTGCCTTTCCGTGCTACCGTCGCAACGGCGCCGCCACGGCCCGACCACATCACGAGAGAGAAAACAAGATGACATTCAAAAAACTGGGCGTTGCCCTGATGACCGCAGCCAGCGCATCGTTTGCCGTTGCCGCGCCAGCAACCTACACGATCGAGCCGACCCACACTTACCCAAGTTTCGAGGCCGACCATATGGGCGGCGTCTCGATCCTGCGCGGAAAATTCCTGAAAACCAGTGGCACCATCACGCTCGACCGCACAGCGAAAACTGGCGCGGTAGACATCACGGTCGATACCAGCACGCTGGATTTCGGCAACACCAAATTGAACGAGCATGCCAAGGGCGCCGACATGTTCGACGTCGCCAAATTCCCGACGTCGACATTCAAGGCCACAAAAATCACCTTCAATGGCGATATCCCGGCCACGGCGGAAGGTGAATTCACGCTGCACGGCGTCACCAGACCATTGACGCTGACGATCAACCGATTCAAATGCATCGACCATCCACGCCTGAAGCGTGAGGTATGTGGCGCCGATGTTAGCGGCACGTTCAAACGCGACGATTTCGGCATCACGTACGGCATGCCGATGTTCTTCCCTGAAGTGAAGTTGTTGATTGAAGTGGAAGCGATCAAGAACTAAGCTTTGAAGCTGAATAAATCGGCCTTTTACCTCCACCCGAAAAACCGTCACTCTCGCGCAGGCGAGGGCCGGTACCACCCACGATCAGCGGTGAAACGGGTTCGCGCCTGCGCGGGAATGACGAGGTAGCGAAAGTGGATAAAAAAAGCCCCGCTACAGCAAAGTAGCGGGGCTTCTTCATTTTTACTGCTGACAGCAATTACATCTTGCGGTCAACCTTGTCCCATGCGGCACGCGAAGCCGATTTGGCTTGCTGCCACGTCAGGCGCGACTGGCCCTTGACAGTATCCCATTCGTTGGCCAGATGCGATTCCGATGCATCGTAATCACCTGGATAACGGCTGGCGCCGGTGTAGCCGAGGCGGTATGCAGGTGCATAGTCGTCATAGGTGTAGCCCGGCGTGTAGTACGACGACGTGGTGTACGCATCGCGCCAGTAAGCATCTTCCGCCTGCGGGTTCACGACACGCGCCACGCCGTGGCCAGCCGCGCCGCCAGCCAGAGCGCCGATTGCTGCACCTGCTGCCATGCCGACCGGGCCACCCACTGCACCGACTGCTGCACCGGCAATCGCGCCGCCGCTGGCGGTTACGCCTTCCGCCAGATTATGTTCGCCGAGACGATCCTGTTCGTTCGGGTTGGCTACTTCGCCAGCGCCACGGCCGGCAATGCCGCCAGCAATGCCACCGATGGCAGCGCCGGCTGCCATGCCGATTGGACCGCCGACCGCACCGATGGCCGCACCGGCTGCTGCACCGCCACCAGCGCCAACACCTTTGGCCAGGTAGTGTTCACCCAGGTCATCGCCCGATTTCGGGTTGACGACTTCGCCCACGCCCTTGCCTGCCAGACCACCGGCGATGCCGCCGATAGCTGCGCCCGCGGCCATGCCGACCGGGCCGGCAACTGCGCCGATGCTCGCACCGGTCAACGCGCCGGCAGTGGCGCCCAGGCCCGTGCCGATAACGTGCTGGCCATTGTTTTCAGTGAGCGAACGCTCGATGTGGGCAGCGTCTTCGTCCGAACGTGGGGTTACGCCCATCAGGATGCCGCCGTTTTTCAGCGATTCTTCGTAGTGCGCGGCGCGCTCTTCAGGAATGCCGGCGCCGATCAGTGCACCGATCAGACCACCGGTCAGGCCACCGGCACCGGCACCAGCCAGCGCAGCGGCGATTGGGCCGGCGATGACGAGACCGAGGCCTGGCAGGACCAGCGTGGTGCCGACGGCGGCGATACCGGCCAGGACGGCGCCGATGGTGCCGCCGATGCCGGCGCCAACGCCAGCACCTTCAGCAGCTTTCGAGCCCAGCTCGGAATCGGTATCGGCAAAATGCGTTTTGCGGGTGTCGTCCGACATCATCAGGGTGACGTCGTCGCGGGTGTAGCCGTGGGTCGAAATGGCGTTGTAGGCGCGCTCTGCACTGTCACGATCGTTGAACAAGCCGGTGACCATGCGGGAATTTTGATTGGTGGTGTCGTAGTTGCTCATGGTGTTATTCCTCATATCGGTGCGTTACGACGGCAGCGTGCCGTCGACAGGGACCCACATTAAGCCCCGTGGCCACGCTGTTCTGTACGTTCCCGCACGTTCTCGCAATGTTTCCAAAACCGCACGAATCAGGCGCCAATCGACGGTGCCAATTACTTGCAAATTTGCTCATCCAACGTACGCTGCCGCACCGACCCGTGATACCCCCGTTATTACAGTGGGTACCAAGGCCACAGGAATTCGTCAGAGTTTTTTGGGGTACATTTCACTTATTGGAGGAGTAGCCATGTTATTTATTATCTGGATCGTCGTGGGCGGTATTCTGGGTTGGCTGGCAAGCATGGTCATGAAGACTGATGCAGAGCAAGGCATGATCCTGAACGTTGTTGTAGGCATCATCGGTGCATTCCTGGGCGGCTGGCTGTTGTCGCCACTGTTCGGCGCCGGCACCATCAACTCGGACGACTTCAGCGTATCGTCGCTGCTGGTATCGTTCCTGGGTGCGGTCATTTTGCTGGCCATCGTCAATCTGCTGCGCCGCGGCCGCGCACGTTAATATTTGCTGTATTCAAAAAGCCGGCGCACTTCGCGTTGGCTTTTTTTTCGCCTGGAAATTCGTTTATGCGCCGCACGCCCCTGTTTTATATTTCCGTCACTGCCATTGTCACGCTGGTCGCCGGTCTGATTGCCCTGAACTTTGCTCCCAAAGAAAAGAAAATCGATACCCAGCTGACGCACCAGTACAGCGCCAGCGATCCGCAATTCCGACGCTCTCTCAGTGTGCTGCTCGGCCCGCCCATCGTGGACGGCAACAAGGTGCAGGTGCTGCTGAACGGCGACGAAATTTTCCCGGCCATGCTGGCCGCCATCCGCGGCGCGCGGCAATCGATCACCTTCGAAACCTATATCTACTGGTCGGAAACCATCGGCCGCGAATTCACCGAAGCGCTGATGGAGCGGGCACGCGCCGGCGTCAAGGTGCACCTGATGCTCGACTTCATCGGCAGCATGAAGATGGACGACAAATCGCTGGCCGAGCTGAGAGCCGCCGGTGTGCAGGTGCAGCGCTATCACAAGCCGGTCTGGTGGAAACTCACGCGCCTGAACAACCGCACCCACCGCAAAGTGATGGTAGTCGATGGCAAGATCGGCTTTACGGGAGGCGTGGGTATTGCCGATAAATGGCGCGGCGCCGGGCAGGATGAAAATCACTGGCGCGACAGCCATTTCCGCATCGAGGGACCGGTGGTCGGCCAGATCCAGGCAGTATTTACCGACAACTGGACCAAGTCGACCGGCGTCGTGCTGGACGGTCCGATGTATTTCCCCGCACTGGAAAAAACCGATAGCGGGCTGCCCGCGCAAATGTTCAGCAGCTCGCCCACCGGCGGCAGCGAAAGCATGCACCTGATGTATCTGATGGCGATTACGGCGGCCACGAAGTCGATCGACCTGTCCAGCGCGTATTTTGTGCCGGACGATATGACCATCAAGGCACTGGTTGCAGCGGCCAGACGCGGCGTGGCCATCCGCATCATCACGCCAGGAAAAATCATCGATTCCGCGATCGTGCGCGTTGCGTCGCGTGAACGCTGGGGCGATTTATTAAAAGCCGGCATCCAGATTGCCGAATACCAGCCCACGATGTTTCACGTCAAGGCCATGGTCGTCGATTCGCTGCTGGTGTCGGTGGGCTCCACCAATTTCGACAACCGCTCGTTCAGCCTGAACGATGAAGCAAACCTGAACGTGATCGACCCAAAATTCGCCATTTCCCAGGCAGTGGTATTCCAGAACGACTGGGCGCACGCCAAGCCGGTAACACTGGCGCAGTGGGAAAAGCGTCCATGGACCGAGAAACTGGCAGGCGAAGCTGCGGCCCTGGTAGGCGCGCAGTTGTAAATACGGACATACGATTTATAAAAATTGCGGTTGACTATCAAGCGCTGCGTGACGATACTTTTGTGGGCGGTTTTTCCACCGCTCACAAAAAGACATTCAATCCCACTCACGACCAGGCCCCGCGCATGAAACTGACTCTCCTCTCGCTCGCCCTCCTCACTACCTTCGCCCACGCGGATGAAGGCATGTGGATGCCGCAGCAGCTGCCACAAGTAGCCAAGCAACTGAAAGCCGCCGGACTCAAACTCGACCCTGCAACCCTCACCAAACTGACCGAATTCCCGATGGGCGCCATCGTCAGCCTGGGCGGCTGCTCGGCGTCCTTCGTCTCGCCGCAAGGCCTGGTCATCACCAACCACCACTGCGTCTACAGCAGCGTGGCCATCAACTCGACGCCCGAGCGCGACTTGCTGGCCAATGGTTTTCTGGCCAAAACCATGGCAGAGGAATTGCCGGCCGCCCCGGGCAGCCGCGTGTTCGTCACTGTCGACGTGAAAAACGTCAGCAGCCAGGTGATTTCGCCGGACGTGGCGAAACTGGTGGGCAAAGCCCGCGTCGAAGGCATCGAGGCGGCGCAAAAACGCCTGCTGGCTGAGTGTGAAAAAGAAGCGGGATATCGCTGCACGGTGGCCAGCTACTACGGCGGCCTCGAGTTTTACCTGATCAAGCAACTGGAAATTCGCGACGTGCGCCTGGTGCACGCGCCACCGGCCGGCGTGGGCAAATTCGGCGGCGACACCGACAACTGGATGTGGCCGCGCCACACCGGCGACTACGGTTTTTACCGCGCGTACGTCAGCCGCGACGGCAAAGCCGCCGACTACTCGAAGGACAACGTTCCTTACGCACCGAAGCACTTTTTGAAAGTGGCCAGCGAAGGCGTCAAGGAAGGCGACTTCATCATGGCGCTGGGCTATCCGGGCCGCACCAACCGCCATCGCCTGCCTTCCGAAGTGGCGTTCACATTCGACTGGAACTACCCGGCTTTCGTCAAAGCGTCGGGCGAAACGCTCGACATCATCGCGCGCGAAACCAAGGGCGACCCTGCCGCCACGCTGAAATATGCCAGCCAGGTGGCCGGCGTCAACAATTACTATAAAAACCGCCGCGGCATGCTGACCAGCTATGGCGACAGCGATTTCCTGGCCCGCAAGACCGCCGAACACAATGCCCTGAAAGCCTGGGTGAATGCGTCGCCGGCACGCAAAGCCGAATTCGGCGCCGATATCGACGCCGTCGAGCAACTGCTGGCCCAGCGCGATGCAGAAACCAAGCGCGATTTTTACTACAACACCGCCGCGCCGAAATTCCTGAATTCAGCCCGCACGCTGTACCGCCTGTCGCTCGAGCGCGCCAAACCGGACGCCGAGCGCAAGCTGGGTTACCAGGACCGCGACATGCCGCGCCTGACCGCCGTCATCAATGGTCAGGACCGCACCTACGTCGACCGTGTCGACAAGGCGCTGGTCATCAACAGCCTGCAGAAATATCTGGCCCAGCCGGCGGCCGAACAGGATGCCGCCTTCGTCAACGCGCTGGGCGTGCGTGCCGGCATGACCGATGCCGACATCAAGGCGAAACTCGACACGCTGTATGCCGGTTCCAGGCTGGCCAACAAGGATGAGCGCAGCGCGTGGCTGAAAAAAACGCCGGCCGGTTTCAAGGCCAGCAACGACAGCTTCATCAAGCTGGCAGTCATGCTGCACGATTCCGATGTCGCCCGTGAAAACGCCGAGGAAGAGCTGGCTGGCAAGGTGCAAAAATCCTATGCCACCTATATGAAAGCGAAAATCGCCTACATGGAAAGCCGCGGCCAGGCTGTCTATCCGGATGCCAACAGCACTTTGCGCGCGACCTTCGGCAAGATCGCCGGCCGTGACCATGGCTCGGACGGCACTGGCTCATGGACCGCGTTCACCACCGTCAAGGGCGTGGTAGCAAAAGCCACGGGCGAAGGCGAGTTCAACGCGCCGGAAAAGCAATTGGCAGCGATCAAGGCCAAGGATTTCGGTAAGTATGTCGATCCGAAGCTGAAAACCGTGCCGGTCAATTACCTGGCCACGCTCGACATCACCGGCGGCAACTCGGGTTCGGCGGCGCTGAACAGCAAAGGTGAACTGATCGGCCTGGCGTTCGACGGCACGCTCGATTCGATCATTTCCGACTGGGATTTCAACAAGGCCAACACGCGCGACATCCAGGTCGACGTGCGCTACATCCTGTGGAATATGCAGTATGTGGACCACGCCGATAACCTGCTGCGCGAAATGAACGTGAAGTAATTTTTTACTGCTGCGATCGAATGCCGCGTGGTGCGCCACGCGGCTTTTTTTCGTCTGTACAAATTGAAACAAATGTAAGGGACAGCCCCCTTCTGACGCATTACGTTATGCTTTCGACTCGTTAAATGTCTTTACGTGGAGCGCTTATCAACCCAAATTCAGTCATGGACAGCTCCGCTCCGCAGCCGTTTTCGGTGCTGGTTATCGGGGCCAGACAGGAGGCGATGCGGGCATTGTCCGAGGCGGCAGCCGAACTGCGTATGCACCTGGTCAGCACCGACACGGAAGCTGCGGCGCTGGACCATGCGGATGCCCACGCGGTCGCGCTGATCGTCATCGACCTTGCCCACTCGACGGTCGAGCCCGTTGTGCTCGGGCCGCGTCTGCGCGCACTGCAGCAGACTGCCACGCCGCTGGTATTTTTGGTGGGCTTCGACACGCCGCGCGCGCAGATCGACGCCGCACATGCGCTGGGCGTGGTCGATTTTCTGTCGTTGCCGCTGATTGCCACGCTGGTCCGTGCGCGCCTGGAGATGGCCGCACTGCATTGGCAAACCGTGCAGCTTGGCGACCGGGTGCGCGGCGAACATGCGCGGCGCGACTGGCTGCACATGGTCTTCGCCAAATCCAGCGACTACGCGCTGATCGTCACCGATGCCGAGGGCATGATCGTCCAGTGGGAAGGCGTGGCAGAAAAAATGATCGGCTGGCGTGCGGCTGACGTCGTGGGCAAATCGATTGCGCTGATTTTTATCCCGGAAGACAAGGCGGCTGGCCGCCCGGAGGTGGAATTGAGCATCGCCCGCAAACAAGGGCGCGCCGACGACCGGCGCTGGCACCTGCGCCATGACGGCAGCCAGTTCTACGCCGATGGCGTCATGGTGCCGCTGCAGGACGACGACGGCACACTGCGTGGCTACGCCAAGATCTTTCGCGACGTCACCGAGCGCAAAATCGCCGATGAACAGCTGAACCTTAACCGCGACAGCTATTCGCAATTGCTGGCATCGTCCAGCGAGGGCATTTATGGCATGGGGCCAGATGGCGCCTGCAACTTCATCAATCCCGCCGGGGCGGCCATGCTCGGCTACCAGCCTGGCGAACTGCAGGGCCGCAAACTGCATGCGCTGATCCACCAGAAATATGCCGATGGCTCGCCCTACCCGATCAGCGCATGCCGGCTGGCGCAGGCGGCCCGCGCCGGCGCGTCGATCCGGGTCGACGATGAAGTGTTTTGGCATAAAAACGGCTACGCAGTGCCGGTGACATATTCGGTCGCCCCTATTCTGGTCGATGGCGCCCCGAATGGCGCGGTGATCACGTTCACCGACAGCACCGAGCGCCGCGCCGCCGAGGCGCAGCTGAAAGCCAGCGAACAGCGCGTGCGTGTGGCCACCGACGCGGCCGAGCTCGGCATGTGGAGCTGGCAGCCCGAGGACGACCAGATGGTCTGGGAAAATGCGCGCATGTTCGACATTTTCCGGCTGCCACACGATGCCATGCCCGTCACCGCCAGCCGCTTCACCGCGCAGTTTGCGCATCCTGCCGACAGTGCCAGCTTCGACGAAGCGATGGCGCTGACGCTGACGACCGGCGCGCGCTTTCATTTCGAAGGGCGCTTCTTCCCCGGCGACGGCGGCCCTTCCCGCTGGATCGAATTCACCGGCCTGCTGCAGCCGAACAAATTGGGCGCGCCGCAGCAGATGATCGGTACTGCCAGCGACATCACTGCACGCAAGCGCACCGAGGAAGACCTGCGCGCGCTGGCGGCCGAACTGTCCGAATCGAACCGCCGCAAAGGTGAATTCCTGGCCACGCTGGCACACGAACTGCGCAACCCGCTGGCGCCTATCCGCACCGGCCTGGCCGTGCTGGGTCTCGGTGGCGACAAGCCCGAAGCCGTGGCCCGCATCCGCGCGATGATGGAGCGGCAGGTGAGCCACATGGTTCACCTGGTGGATGACCTGCTGGACGTGGCGCGCATCAGCAGCGGCAAGGTCGATCTGAAAATCGGCCGCGTCGACGTCAAGGCGGTAATTGCCAGCGCGGTGGAAACCAGCCAGCCGCTGATCGACGCGGCGCACCACAAACTGACGATCGCCTTGTCCGATGTACCGCTGTGGCTCGATGCCGATCTGAACCGCCTGGCCCAGGTGGTCGGCAACCTGCTGACGAACGCCGCAAAATACACGCTGCCAGGCGGGCAGATTGCCCTACGCGTGTCGCGCGACGAGCGCTACGTGCTGATTGCCGTGACCGACTCCGGCATGGGGATTCCACGCGCCGAACTGCCCACCGTGTTTGACATGTTTACGCAAGTGAGTACACATTCGCGCCAGGCGCAGGGCGGGCTTGGTATCGGCCTGTCGCTGGTGCGCCATCTGGTGGAGCTACACGGCGGCAGCGTGGCCGTGCACAGCGAGGGCGAAGGCATGGGCAGCACCTTTGAAGTGCGCCTGCCGCTGGCCGATACCGGCGAACGCCGTAAATATGTGCGGCCGCTGAATGTACCCGACCCGAAGGCGCACGCCGGCCTGCACGTGCTGATTGCCGACGACAATGAAGACGCAGCGGAAGCGCTCTCGGAATTCTTGCGGATCGCCGGCCACCACGTCACCACGGTCAATAATGGCCACGACGCGCTGCGCACAGGCGTTGCAATGCGTCCCGATGCGATCCTGCTCGACATCGGCATGCCGGGATTGAACGGGTATGAGGTGGCGAAAGCGCTGCGCGCCACGCCGGGCATGGAAGACACGGTGCTGATCGCGCTGACCGGCTGGGGCACCGACGACGACCGCAGCCGCGCCAGCGCCGCCGGTTTCGATCATCACCTGACCAAGCCGACCAGCGCGGCCGACATCGTCAAGGTGCTGGAAACAGCGCGCAAACGCAACTAGCCCCCGTCCTCCCCGCGCAGGCGGGGACCCATACCACCTTGACAAAACAAATGGCGCTGGTCTGCCGCGATGTTAGCCGATGTGATTCAAACGGCTGTTCCTGATACCGTAAGTAAAATAGGTCAGCACCGCGATCGTCATCCACACCGCAAACACGCGGAACGTCGTCGCCGACAGATCCTTCATGATGTACAGGCAGGCGATGATCGACAGCGCCGGCACCAGGTAAGGGCCGAACGGCACCTTGAAACCCTTGTTCGGCATCGCGCTGCCCTGTTTGTGGCGAATGACCGGCACCGCGACCGACACCACGATGAATGCCGTCAGCGTGCCCATGCTGACCATGTCCCACAAAAAGGTCGAGTCCACCAGGCCGGCCACGCAACCCACCACCACGCAGACGATCAGCGTATTGCGCACCGGCGCGTGGGTATGCGGGTTCACTTTCTGGAACGTTTTGGGAATCAGGCCGTCGCGGCTGATGGCGAACAAGATACGGGTCTGGCCGTAAATCGTCACCAGCGTCACGCTGAACACCGACACGATGGCGCCGGCCGACAGCACCAGCGCCGGCCAGGCCGAACCGGTGACGTTTTGCAGGATCACCGACAGGCCCGCACTCTGGCCCTCGAACATATGGGCCGGCTGCGCGCCGAGTGCCGATACTGCCACCAGCATGTAGAACAGCGTGACGATCAGCAGCGCCGAAATGATCGCGATCGGCACATTGCGGGTGGGGTTCTTGACCTCTTCACCGGCAGTGGCAATGGTGTCGAGGCCGATGAACGAAAAGAACACCGTGCCGGCAGCAGCAGCCACGCCAGCCATGCCACCCGGCTTGTCGACGACGTCGGCCAGGAAGAAAGGATGGAAATTATCGATATTGAAACCGGTCAGCGCCACGGCCACGAAAAAAATCAGAATCGCCAGTTTGACCAGCACCATGATGGCATTGGTGGTGGCAGATTCCTTGGTGCCGCGCGCCAGCAGCGTGCCGCACAAAATCACCAGCAGGACCGGCGGCAGGTTGAAATGGCCCGCGTGAACTTCGAGGCCATTTTTACCAGAGATGAACATCGACGAGCGCAGCGCTTCGGGGATGTGATAACCGAACGCATTCACCAGAAAATTGTTCAGGTAATCGGACCAGCCGATGGCCGTGGCGCTGGCCGCCAGACCATATTCGAGCAGCAGGCAGGCCGCCATGATGAAGGCGGCAAATTCGCCGACGGTGGCGTATGCAAATGAATACGACGAGCCCGATGCCGGGATGCGCCCGGCCAGTTCGGCATAGCACAGCGCGGTCAGGCCGGCGGTGAGCGCGGCGATCAGGAACGACAGGATCACGGCGGGGCCGGCTTTTGGCACCGCTTCGGCCATGGTAAGAAAGATACCGGTGCCGATGGTGGCACCGACGCCGATCATCGTCAGCGGGAACAGTCCGAGCGTACGCGCGAGGCCTGAGCTGCCGACTTCGGACGGCAGTGCGGACGCATCGTCCTTGTGCGGGACGACCGCTTTGGTACGGATCAGCTTTTGGCCCAGTGTCAAATTCACGGCATGTCCTCAGGTTCGCGCGTCAAAAATATGGCGCCGCGCAGGCGCCACCGAAGTTTGCGATTATAGGGGAGCGGACAATGAAAGTGATGCCTTAGTTACAGCGTTGTTACCGAAACAACACGCCCTGTCAACTCTTGAACAAATCCTTGAACTCGCGCGGCTGCGAGCGCAGGTATTGCGGCGGCGCCGTGACCTGGTCGCCCAGTTGCGCCGCAGCGTGCCATGGCCAGCGCGGATCGAACAGCATCCCGCGTGCCAGCGCCACCATGTCGGCCTGGCCCGTGTCGAGAATGCGCTCGGCCTGGACTGGTTCCGTGATCAGGCCGACGCCGATAGTCGGCATGCTGGTCTCCTTTTTGATGCGCTCGGCGAAACCGATCTGGTAATTCGGGCCCAGCTTGATCTGCTGCGCTGCCGACAGACCGCCGCTGGACACGTGGATAAAGTCGCAGCCAAGCTTTTCGATCGCCTGCGCAAACACCACGCTTTGTTCGAGGTCCCAGCCGCCCTCGACCCAGTCGGTGGCCGAGATGCGGATGCCCACAGCCATTTCCTTCGGCACGGCGGCGCGCACTGCCGCGAAAATTTCAAGCGGATACTTGATGCGGTTTTCCAGCGACCCGCCATAACCGTCGGTGCGCTGGTTCGACAGCGGCGACAGGAACTGGTGCAGCAAATAGCCGTGCGCCGCATGCAGTTCGATGGCGTCGAGGCCCAGCTTGTGGGCGCGGATGGCGGTGGCGACAAAATCGTCCTTGATCTGCTGCAGATGCGCGTCGTCCAGCGCCAGCGGCGTGGTGTCGCTGGCGGCGTAAGGCATCGCGGACGGCGCCACGGTCTGCCATCCGCCGTCGCCGATGGCGATATTTTCGCCACCTTCCCACGGCACGGCGCAGGACGCCTTGCGCCCGGCGTGGGACAGTTGGATGCAGATTTTGATGGGTGCGTATTTGCGGATCGCCTTGATGACCGGCGCGAGTGCGTGGGAGTGATCGTCGGACCACAAACCCAGGTCGCCCGGCGAGATGCGGCCTTCGGGGTTGACAGCGGTGGCTTCGATGGTCAGCAGGCCGGCGCCGGACAGCGCCAGGTGGCCGAGGTGGATCATGTGCCAGTCGGTGGCCAGGCCTTCATCGGCCGAGTATTGACACATCGGGGCGACGGCAATGCGGTTGGTCAGCGCCATCGCGCCCAGGGAAATAGGGGAAAACAACATGCTCATGGCCGGCTTTCGATATCTTCAAAAAGCCAGTCTAGCAAAGGGTGCCGATTCGTGCAGTGCGCGCGGTTCGATTGCACCACCACCCTCACAACCGTCATCCCCGCGCAGGCGCGGGGCTCATACCACCCAAGCGAAATTGTGTGGCAAGCATGAACTTGCCACAGGTTCCCGCCTCCGCGGGAATGACGATGTAGTGGTTAGATTGGCGTGACCATCAACCCAGCTCGCAAACCCACCCGCACATCCGGATTCGGAAACACCACCAGTTCTTCTTCATGAAACACCGTGTACACCGCTTCCTCATCGGTGGCAATGATGTCGCCACGTTTCAAGGCCGTGAAATTCTGCGTCTCCTTGCCAAAACCCATTTTGAAATTGTCGGACAGCTTGATGATCTCCTGCGCCACCCTGAACACGCGTGACGGCACCGGCGCCGGCGGCAGAACAGCGCCGCGCAGCAAGCCATCGAGCGCCACAGAAACCGCAGCGAACTGCGACAGATCGTTCTGCCCCAGCGCCCCCACCCTTCCCAGTTCGACCGTACTGGCAGCCGCGCCATGGTGTTCGGCCGTGTAATAACTGTACGTGCCGGCCGACGCCGGGTTCATGATGATGGCGCCAATTGCCGCCTGTCCCAGCCAGTCGACCAGCGCCTTTTTCGGACCATCGGCCAATAAATCCGGCACCACCGCAAACGTCGGATACACCGAAGGGCGAATCGCCGTATGCAGATCGAGATGCCAGCGCACCGGACCTGCGCCATCGAAAAATGCAACGGTCGCATCGACCATCGCATCGGCCCGCGCCGCTTCAGCCGTGCCGGCCAGCCCACCACGCACGGGCCTGAACATGCGGTTCAGGTCCGCGTCGAGAAAACGCTTGCCGGCCAAAATGGCATCGATGTTCCCGACACACAGCATCAGGTCCACCGTCAGCGCCTCCGCTGGCAACGCGTCCAGTACGTACGCCAGCATTTCGATGGGACCGGTCTCGTCGCCATGCACGCCGACCGACACGATGACACTCGCGCGGCCGGGCGTGGGCGACTTGACCGTCAGGATGCCCTTCGCAGGCGCACTGACCACCAAACCGGCCGCGCCATACCGGCGTGCCAGTTCGGTAAAGTCACCCTGCGCCAGCGCGCGGACGACTGCGGGCACCGTCATCGCCGCAGTCATCGCTTACGCCGCCAGCCGGTCAGGGCTGGAGCCTTCCGACAAGGTCCAGACATCCAGCATGGCCTGTTCCAGGTCCACCGCCGGTGCGTAGCCAGTCAGGCCGCGCGCTGCGGCGACATCGCGCACTGCGGCCAGGGCATCGCCACCCTGCGCCATTACCTGGGTCAGCAAACGCTGCTGGGTGCGGCGCAGGGCCTGCATCGCGTAGTTGCGCAACTGTTCCTGCGCAGGGCTTTGCGGAGCGATTTTGAGGCCGCGTTCCAGCGTGTCGATACCGGTCGCCGAACGCAGCGCCATGCCAACGTGCAGGAACTGCGCCAGCGACATGCCGGCCGGGCGCTGCACCGTCACGGCGGCAAACAGGAAAGTTGCCAGCGACTCGATCGTGTCGACGGTTTTCCAGGCCTGCACAAAGCCGGCCGGCAGAGTGGCATACGCGTCCACATCCGACCTGGCCGCCACCATCTGGCTCACCGCATCGGGCTGCGCGAACAGCGCCGTCAGCTCCGCCATGCCGGCAGATTGTGACGAAGATTCGGCTGGCAACGACAGCACGCCTTCCAGCACTGCGCGGAACAGCACGCGGGTACGCGCATCGAGTGCAATTGACACATCGCGCGGCACCGTCAGGGCATCGGCATCGAGTGCGTCGAACACCGGCGCCAGGTGCAGCGCGGACCAGGCCTGGCCCCACGCCTTGACGACTTCCATGTCGTTGATGCGATGTTCCTGCGCCAGGTTGCTGATCATCAGCGGACCGCAGCGGTTGACCGCTTCATTGGCCAGCACGGTCGCCAGAATGGCATTGGCCAGCGGGTGCGCCAGCGGATTGCGGGTGGCCACCAGCTGGCTCGGGAAGTACGGCCGCAGGACCGATTCGGCCCATGGCAAGTCGGTGAGCGTCTGTTCGGCCAGGATGCGCTTGAAGCGATTCTTGACGTTGGCGATGACCACTGCCAGTTCTGGTGCGGTCAGGCCACCGCCAGCAGTTTTGCGGCGCTGCAGTTCGGCGTCCGTCGGCAGCTGTTCAAGCTCGCGCGATACCGCACCTTCGGCTTCCAGACTGGTGATTAGGGCAGCGTAACCATCGACGACGGCAGGATCGAGCTGCGCCTGCACCTCGCGCACCAGCAAGTGGGTTTGCAACGTGTTGTCGCGCAGGACCAGGTGTTCGATCTCGCCAGTCATTTCGTTGAGAATACGGTTGCGGTCAGCTTCCGGCAACTGGCCGGCATTGACTTCGGTGTCCAGCCAGATCTTGACGTTCACCTCGTGGTCGGAGCAATCCACGCCAGCCGAATTGTCGATCGCATCGGTGAAGATGCGGCCACCGGCCAGCGCGAATTCGATCCGGCCCGCCTGCGTGGCGCCCAGGTTGCCGCCTTCGGACACGACCTTGCAGCGCAGCTCATTGCCGCTGACCCGGATCTTGTCGTTGGCGCGGTCTTTTACCTGTGCGTGGGTTTCCGTCGACGCCTTGATATAGGTGCCGATGCCGCCGTTATAGAACAGGTCGACCGGCGCCAGAATAATCCGGTGCATCAGTTCTTCCGGCGCCAGCGCCTCTTCCTTGATATCAAGCGCCGCGCGGATTTCCGGCGACAGCGCAATCGAGCGGACGTTACGCGGATACACGCCGCCGCCAGCCGAAATCAGGTCTTTGTTGTAGTCTTCCCACGACGAGCGTGGCAGCGCAAACATGCGTTCGCGCTCGGCGAACGACACCGCGACATCCGGCGTCGGGTCGAGGAAAATGTGGCGATGGTCGAACGCGGCGATGATTTTTAATTGACGTGACAGCAGCGCGCCGTTGCCGAACACGTCGCCCGACATGTCGCCCACACCGACCATCGTGATTGGCGTCGTCAGCATGTCGTGGCCCATCTCGTAGAAATGACGTTTCACGGCTTCGAACGCGCCCTTCGCGGTGATGCCCATTTTCTTGTGGTCGTAACCGTTCGAGCCGCCCGACGCAAACGCGTCGCCCAGCCAGAAGCCACGCTGCACGGCGATGCTGTTGGCGATGTCGGAAAACGTCGCCGTGCCTTTATCGGCGGCCACCACCAGGTATGGATCGTCCTGGTCGTAACGCACAGTGTTCGCTGGCGGAACGATGTCGCCACGCACGCGGTTGTCGGTCACTTCCAGCAGGCTGGCGATGAACAGGCGGTAGACGGCTTCGCCCTCGGCTGCCACGGTTTCACGCACGGCATCCTTCGGCATCTGCTTGCAGACAAAGCCGCCCTTCGAACCGGCCGGCACGATGACGGCGTTTTTCACCATCTGCGCTTTGACGAGGCCGAGCACTTCGGTGCGGTAGTCTTCCATGCGGTCCGACCAGCGCAGACCGCCGCGGGCCACCGGGCCGCCGCGCAGGTGGACGCCTTCGAAGCGGCGCGAGAACACGAAAATCTCGCGGTACGGACGCGGTTCCGGCACCAGGGCCAGGTTGCGCGTGTCGAATTTGAAAATGATTTTTTCGCCGTCATTCTGGAAGTAATTGGTGCGCACGGTGGCCAGCACCATGTCGACCAGCGCTGCGATGATTTCCTCGGTGTCGGCGTGGTTGACCTTGGCCACGCCGGTTTTCAAACTTGCCAGCGTATCGGCAGCAGCGGCGCGCTGCGACTCCGACAGTGATGGGTCGAAGCGCTGCACAAAAGCGTCGACCAGCTGGCGTGCCAGCGCCGGCTGGGCGCGCAGCATTTCGGCCATGTAGCGGATCGAGAATTTCGAACCGGTCTGACGCCAGTAGCTGATGTAGGCGCGAATCAGCTGCACTTCGCGCATCGACAGACCGCCTTCGATGGTCAGGCCGTTCAGGCGGCCATCTTCGGCGCTGTCGTTGAACAGCGCCGTGAACAATTCTTCGGCCACTTGCGCGACGCCAGGTTTCAACAGCTTGGCGGCCGATTCTGCATCGACCGACAGGCCGGTGACGAAATGGCGCGTGCCATCGGCGCCGTCGGCCCAGAAGGTTTGTTCGCGGTCGATCGCCACGCCGGCGTTGTTCAGCGCGGGCAGAATGCGCGACAGCGACGGCACGCTGTTGATCGAATACAGGCGGATCGACGGCGCACCGTCGTCGCCATGCTCGACGCGCACGGCGACGTGTTCACCGATGCCGTTTTTCACCAGTGCCTGCATGTCGCGGAAGGCGACCGCAGGGGCAGTGGAATTGACATAATTGACCGGCAAAACATTCACCAGGCGGCGCAGACGGCCGCGCAGGGCCGGATCTTCGACACTGGCGGCCATGCTGGAAAAGCGGTCGTGCCAGCCGTCCATCAACGACAGCAGCGGCTCCTGGATATCCTTTTCCAGATCAAGCGGATAACGCGCGGCGTGGGCAATCAGGTACACGCGTGCCAACGGGCCATCGGCCACCAGCGTTTGCGAGCGCACATCGCTGGCGCCCGAACTGGTTTGCAGCGCCTGCGCCAGGCTGGCGGCCACCGCGGCGCTGTAACGCTCGCGCGGCAGATAGACCAGCACGTTCAGGTGGCGCGCATACACGTCGCGGCGCGCAAACACTTTGGCGCGCGGCTGCTTGTACAGCGACACCACCGAGCTGCATACCTGCGCCAGCCATTCCGGATCGGCTTCGAGTGCTTCGGTGCGTGGCAGCGACTCCAGGATTTCGAGGAATTTCTCGGCGCGGAAGCCTTCCTGGCGCACACCGGCCAGCGACAGCACTTTGGCGACGCGGCCACGCGCAAACGGCAGGCGCGCCAGCGTCGTCGCGGTGGCAGCGCGTGTAAACAGGCCGACGAAGCAATGCTCGCCGAGGATGTTCCCCTGTGCGTCGGTACGGCGCACGCCGATGAAGTCGAGCGGCTGGTCGCGGTGCAGCGTGCCTTCGACGTCGGCTTTGACAATCGACAGTGTGTCAGGACGGTTCGACAGCGTGTTCAGATCGCCCGGGATATTTGCCAGGCAGGTGCCGTACACCGGATGCGTGGTGTCCTGCAGCACGCCGATGCGGCTGGCGACATCGCGCTCGAGTTCGCGCTGGCCCGGTTTAACAATATAGTAGGCGTAGCCGAATGGCTCATAGCCCTCGTTCTTGGCCCATTCCAGAAAGGCCGCGACTTCCTGGCCGTCGGTGCCGGATGAGGAAGCTTCGGCGGCGACAGCGGTCATGCGGTCGGCCATGGCGACGCGGTCGCGGCGCACCACGGCGGCGTCGCGTGCCACCATCTGGATGCGCGCGGAGAGTGCAGCCAAGTCGGTGGCATCGAGTTCTTCGCCGAGCAGGCACAGGACGAACGATTCCAGATTGGCGCCGGTTTCGCCCACTGCTTCCGCCACGCCAGCGTTATTGCGGCGCACCGGCAGCACGGCATTCATGACCGCAGCCACGGCGACTTTTTCCTTGCGCATTGCCATGACGATGGAGTCGACCAGGTACG
>JALYUM010000006.1 GCA_030853745.1 Pseudomonadota bacterium
GCCGTCTGCGCACAATGCAGCGCATCGCGGTCGGCCTGCTGCTCGCCGCCACCGTGCTGTTTGTCATCGCACGTTCGCGCCACGGTCAGCATCCGGCATGGGGCTACGTCGAAGCGTTTGCCGAGGCAGCAATGATCGGTGCAGTGGCCGACTGGTTCGCTGTCGTCGCGCTGTTTCGCTATCCGCTCGGTATTCCGCTGTGGCATACCGCCATCATCCCGAACAACAAGGACAGCATCGCCAGAAGCCTTGGCAACTTTGTCGAAAACCATCTGATTACCGAAGAGAGCGTCGCGCTGCGCGTGCGCAACGCCGATATCGCCCTGCAGATTGGCGAGTGGCTGATCCATCCTGCCAATTCGCAACAGGTGGGCGACGGCGCTGCAGCGTTCGTGCGGCAGGTGCTGGAGCAGGCCGACGACCAGCACATCCGCCACATGATCCGCGACCTGGCCACCAATGAACTGGCCCGGCTCGACCTGTCGGCGCTTGCCGGCGGCGGCATGGACGCGCTCATTGCAGAGGGCAAGCCGCAGGAAATGCTGGACGGGATCCTCGGCCAGGTAGGCACCTGGCTGGCCGACGAAGCCAATCACGACACCATCGGCGACTTCATGATCCGCAGCCTGAACATCGACAATGCCATGATCAAATCCATGGTGGCAGGCTATATGCCGACAGTCATCACTTCGCTGCAGAACCACGTGGCAAACGTGCGCCAGACGCCCGACCATCCGCTGCGTGCGAAGGTGGGTGGCTGGATTGCCGACAGCACGCAGCGCCTGACCAGCGACCCGGCCTGGAAAGCGTCCATCGCGCGCTATCAGCAAGATCTGGTTCACAGCGAAAAAGTGCAGGAGGCGCTGGGCGGACTGTGGGACACTTTCCGCGCGCGCATGCTGGCCGACCTGGACGGAAAATCGCCGGCGCTGGTCGCAGCTACCCAGGGCCTGGTGGAAAAAGCTGGACGCGTGCTGGTCACCGACACCAGCGCGCGCCACTGGCTGAATGCGGCCATCGAGTCGGTCGGCCGGACGCTGGTGCAGCGTCACCGCGGCGCCGTGACGCCGTTCATCGAGCAGCAGCTGGCAAAGTGGACGAAGGAAGAAATGAGCGACCGCGTGGAACTGGCGATCGGGCGCGATCTGCAGTTCATCCGCATCAACGGCACGATTGTCGGCGGTCTGGTGGGCTTGATCATTCACGCGCTCACCATGGCGTTGTAACGTCGCCACACGAAAGCGCGCAAACACACTGATGGCCACGGCGCGGCAGTGCATGCTGGCGGGGCGGACAGTGCGTCCCACCCCTGCCATGCGCCGCGGCGCCGAGGAAGACAATCACGATGCCGTTCATGCCGATGCTGTCCGACCTTGTTGCGAAATTAGGCCGGGCGGCCACATTCGGCAGCACCGGCAGGACGCCCGCCGCCCTGCCGCCCGGCGCGCTGGACCAGTCCCGCCTGCACGGCATCATCGATGCCGCGATGGACGCCATTGTCACGATCGACGGGCAGCACAACATCATCGTTTTCAACCCGGCTGCCGAGCAGATGTTCGGCTACCCGTCGGCCGCCATTCTCGGCAGCCCGATCGCCCGGTTGCTGCCGCAGCGGTTTCGCGCGGCGCACGGCCGTCAGGTCGACGACTTCGGCGCGCCGGGCGCGGTGGCGCGCAGGATGGGCAGCCTGGGCACCATTGCGGCATGCCGGGCCGACGGCAGCGAATTCCCGGCAGAGGCGTCGATTTCGCACCACCGCGTCGGTGCGCATATTCACTACACCGCCATCATCCGCGATGTCAGCGAGCGCAACCGGATCGTCGCCGATCTGCATGCCAGCGAAGAACGCGAACGCCTGCATGCACAAGCGCTGGAAAATATCCTGTTTGCCGTCCCGGCCGCCGTCTGCATTGCACACGACCGCACGCTGCTGCACACCACCGAAAACGATTTGCACAGAAAATGGTTTGGTGCGGACATGCGCGCGGCCGGGCATCCCTTTCGCGCGGTGCTCGAACGCGCCGCGAACGGCATCGACGCGCGCAATGTCCGCCTGTCCGATCTGAACCGCGACGGCACCGTGCGCCATTTGCTGGGCAACGCCATCACGATATGGGACGAGATGCTGGTGCCGTGCGGCGCCATCTGCGCGTTCGTCGACGTGACGGAACTCGCCTTGTCGGAACTGAACCTGCTGTCGGCCATTGCGGGAAGCAGCGCAAAATCCGACTACATCACGCAGATGACACACGAATTGCGCACGCCGCTGGGCACCATGCTGGGCTACGCGCAGCTGCTCGACATGGCGAAAACGCCTTTGCTACCAGAACAATTGAACGCGGTGCGGCAGATATTGAAAGCGGGACGCCATCTGCGTGAACTGGTCAATGAAGTGCAGCAACTGTCGACAGTGGACGCGCTGGCCGGGCGCAGCACCCCGGAGCGCGTGCCGCTTGCCAGCCTGCTCGCGGACATGCAGGCAATGATCGATCCGCTGCTGCTGAAAAAGCAGATCACGGCGCAGTTTTCGTGCGCCGGCGACGTCGACATCATGGGCAATCCGCAGCATTGCCGCCAGGTGATGCTGAATCTTTTATCGAATGCCATCAAATACAACCGCGACCACGGCGCCATTCATGTGACGTGCGAGGCAGCGCCGGCGGGAACGGTCCGGATCGTCGTGCGCGATACCGGTATCGGCCTGGATGCCGGCCAGGTTGCCGCCCTGTTCCAGCCGTTCAACCGGCTGGGCCAGGAAGCCGGCAGCGAAGTGGGCACCGGTATCGGGCTGGTGGTGACGAAAAGACTGGTCGAAGCGATGGGCGGCAGTATCGGCGTCGACAGCAGCGCCGGCATCGGGACGGCATTCTGGGTCAGCTTGCCGGGCGCAGGCTGACCCAAGCACAGTCGACCGACGAAAGCGCGCATCCACACAGAGCCCGCGCCCAGACCGTCGCATGCTGTGCGCTGCTGTCTTTTTTTTCACTTCACCGGAGCGCACCATGGCGTATAGAACCATCCTGGTACACCTGCAACTGGGCCAGCCGCACACCGCACTGCTGCATCTTGCTGCCCGGCTGGGCGACCGGTTCGGCGCGCGGCTGATCGGCGTGGCTGCCAGCCAGCCGATGCAGGCGCTGATTGCCGAGGGCTGTGCCAACGGCCTGCTCATCGAAGACGAGATCGACGAACTTGCGCGCGAAATGGCCGTGGCAAAAGACGCCTTCCACGCGGCACTGGGGCAGCATCCGAACGGCGCCACCTGGCATGCCAGGAACAGCTGTCTGTCGATTGCGTGGTATGTCGCGCAGATTGCCCGTGGCGCCGACCTCATCCTCACCGACGCAGGTCCGGGCGGGTATGTCGATGCGCAGCGCCAGATGCAGGTTTCCGAACTGCTGATGTGCTCCGGCCGGCCGGTACTGATTGCACCGGCCAACGCTGTCCCGCTGCTGTTCGCGCATGCGCTGCTGGCCTGGGACGACAGCCGCGAATGCCGCCGCGCCGCCACCGACGCCCTGCCCCTGCTGCGCGAGGCCGGCCTGGTCAGCGTCATGCAAATTGCCGATGACGCCGACCATGCTGCCATGCTCGGGCAGCTCAGCGGCGTGGTGGAGTGGCTGGCGTCGCACGGCGTCGGCGCGCGCCCGTTGATGCTGAGCGCTGGCGGTGGACCGCCGCGGCTGGGCGAGCTCGCCATCGACCATGCATGCGACCTCGTTGTGGCCGGCGCGTATGGCCACAGCCGCCTGCGCGAGTGGGCGCTGGGCGGTGTTTCGCGCGCGCTGATCGCCCAGCAGCAGGTGACTGTCATGCTGTCGCACTGACGGCGCGCGCCATCTCGACGGCGCCGCATCGCACACTGCACGCTGCGCGGCTCCACGTCTCCACGGCTCCACGGCTCCACGGCTGCACGGCTGCACGGCTGCACGCTGCACGCTGCGCGCTGGTGCAAGATGCGCGCAGCGTGCCACATCGCTCGCATCGGTCAGGCTGACGCCGTCAACGCCATCGTGTGTGCTGAAGCCGCCAAACGACGCGTCGGGCCAGACGGTATTGCGCCCGCCCGGACAATACTTCCAATGTACGCCTGTGGTGTACTGCCACGGCACGCCGACGCGGCCGCCCGCGCGGACCCCGCTCACGCGACTGTCCAAGACTACAACGCTACAACGATGCCGATGCCCCCGTGACCCGGAATGAACGGGCGTGAAAGGTCCGTTCTGCACGCAGGGTGCGCAATCCCGCAGCGTTAATCTGTGTGTCTTCGCACACAAGACAGTCACCACCTGTATTTACGGATGTGTAACTATGTGTGCCAGTACACTGACGTAATGCTATTAATGGAACAAGGTGCTCACAGGCGCGCCGCGCTGGCACTACCCAAGGAGACAATCCCCATGCTGACCCCACTCGATCCGGGCAAGAACCGCCTGCTGGCAGAACTCGACCACGCCGAATTCCGGCGCCTGTGGCCGTTTCTCGAACTGATCGCGCTGGAACGCGGCGACGTGCTGTACCAGGTCGATGGCACGATGCCGTACGTGTACTTTCCAGTCACGGTCACCATTTCCTTCGACTATCTGTTCGAGGACGGCGCCACGTCCGAAATTACGCGCATCGGCAATGAGGGCATGCTGGGCGTGTCGCTTTTCATGGGGAGCGAGCGCTCTGCGGGCCGCGCGGTGGTGCAGGTGGGCGGCTATGCTTACCGGTTGAGCGCGGCGCGCCTGATGGAGGAGTTTTATCACAAGGGGCCGCTGCTGCGGCTGCTGCTGCGCTACACCCAGGCGCGCCTGGTGCAAATTTCCCAGCTGGCGGCCTGCAATAGCCACCACACCACCAAACAAAAATTGTGCCGCTACCTGCTGCAGATGCTGGACCGGTCATCGTCGAACGTGATGGCCGTCACGCAGGAAGAAATTGGCGCCATCATCGGCGTGCGGCGCGAGGGCGTGACGGATGCGGCGCGCTGGCTGCAGCAACTGGGCATCATCAGCTGGCGGCGGGGCCATGCTACCGTTCTCAGCCGCGCGGGGCTGCTCGACCATGTCTGCGAATGCTACGACGTGGTGTGCCATTCCACCGCGTCGCTGCTGCCCGAACTGGCCCCCGTGCCGCTGACGATGAAACGGGCCTGGCATACCAGCGGCGCGCTGCCACCGTTCCATTTCAGCGGCGACGAACGGCGTGGCAGCGCCGGCGCCGACGCTGCCACCGAAAGCCAGGCTGCGCTGGCGTTCGTGTAAGGCATCGAAAGCGTGCAAACACACGGACATCGCGTAGCAAAGCGCGCAGTCTGCAGGGTCTGACAACCACACTGAAACGCGCACCATGCAAGCTGTGCAATTTTTCCATTATTCCGGGCGACGCCCCATTGATCCAGGCGCCATCCGCTACCCGGAAAACTACCGGGGCGCCTGTGTTTTGACGAGTCGGCAAGGTCGTGCGGCGCCCACCCGGCACTGTGCGAAAGCGCTGCCATGACCTTGCTGATGAATCATCCGTTCGCCGACATCAAGCCGGGCGACAGCGCCAGCATCAGCCGCACCCTCACACCGCACGACCTGGAGATGTTTGCGCTCATGACCGGCGACGTCGTGCCGGCCGATACCAGGTCGCACCAGCTGGTGGCTCAGCGCGTGTGGTGCAGCGCGCTCATCGCCGGCCTGTTCGACACCCGGTTGCCCGGCCCCGGCACCACATTGCTGCACCAGTCGCTCGACTTCCTGATACCGCTGGCGGTGGGCGACAAGGTCGATGTGAAGGTGACCGTGGAGGCGACCGACCCGCTGCACGACAGCGTGCGTTTCGTCTGCAGCATCGTCAATCAGCGCGGTGAAGGCGTGATTGGCGGCACCGCCGTGGTGATCGCGCCGCGCGAGCACGTCACGCGCGAGAGCGTGCCACTGCCATCGCACGAACCGCACCAGGCTGGCGCCGGCTATCGCAAGCTGATCGTCATGACTGCGGGCATGGCGCCGCTACGCACGGCGGTCGTGCATCCGGTCGACACGCTCGCACTTGGCGCCGCACTGGAAGCGGCCCGGCTGGGACTCATCGTCCCGGTGCTGGTGGGTCCGGTGCACAAAATACAGGCTGCGGCGCGCGAAGGCGGATTCGACATCGGCCCGTTCGAGATCGTCGACGCCGCGCATAGCACCGAGGCCGCCGGCATTGCCGCCATGATGGCGGGCGACGGTCAGGTCGAGGCGCTGATGAAAGGCAGCCTGCAGACCGATGAACTGATGGCGGCAGTACTGTCACCGTCCGTCCGCCTGCGCACCGGCCGCCACATGAGCCACGTGTTCGCGATCGACGCGCCCGGTTATCCGCGTGCGCTGTTCATCACCGACGCGGCGCTGAACGTGACACCCGATCTGGCCACCAAGCGCGACATCGTGCAGAACGCGATCGACCTGGTGCGCGCACTGGGCATCGCGCGCCCGCGCGTGGCGATCCTGTGCGCCATCGAGACAGTCAACCCGGGCCTGCCGTCGACGCTCGATGCAGCGGCGCTGTGCAAAATGGCGGAACGCGGCCAGATCACCGGCGCGCTGGTGGACGGTCCGTTGGCGTTCGACAATGCCGTCTCCAGCCAGGCCGCGCTGATCAAGGGGATCGTTTCGCCGGTCGCCGGCCACGCCGACATCCTGCTGGTGCCGGACATGGAAGCGGGCAATATGCTGACCAGGCAGCTGGAATATCTGGCGGGCGCGCAGATGGCCGCCATCGTGCTCGGCGCGCGCGTGCCGATCATCCTGACCAGCCGCGCCGATCCGACGCTGGCGCGCCTCGGTGCCTGCGCCATCGCGCTGCTGCTGGCGCGCCACCAGCAAGCATGGCCCGCGTGAACCCGGCCGTCCCGATCGTCAACCCGGCCAGCCCCCCATCGTCAAGGACTTCAGCATGCGTACCATCAGTACCGTCAGTACCACCAGTACCGTCATCGGCATCGACATCGACCCGGGCGCCACCACCTCACGCGCCAACGCCAGGAGCGACGCGCCACGCAAGGCTGGCGCCCGCTAATCTGCGCGTCGTCATGGCCATCGCCTACCTTGCCAACCTCACCGCCAGGCCCCGCAGCGCGCGCGCCGACCTGCACCTGGGCGTGGTGCTGGCCTTTGTGGCGGGCGCGCTGAATGCCGGCGGCTTTCTCGCGATCGGCCAGTACACCTCGCACATTACGGGAATGGTGTCGGCGCTGGCCGACCAGCTGGTGCTGGGCCGGTTGGCTCTGGCAGGCATTGCTGCCATCTCCTGGATGGCGTTTGCAAGCGGCGCGGCCGCGACAGCCATCATGGTGAACTACCTGCGCCGCCGTGGCGCGCGCAATCTGTATGCGATCCCGTTGCTGGCAGAGGCCTGGCTGGTCCTGGTGTTCGGCACCTTCGGCGGCACGCTCAGGCAGCACGAGCTGGCCGACGTATCGCTGGCCGTGATCACGCTGTGTTTCACGATGGGCCTGCAGAACGCGCTGATCACCAAGATGTCAATGGCGGACATTCGCACCACCCATCTGACCGGCCTGACGACCGACCTTGGCATCGAGATCGGCAAGCTGCTGTACTGGAACAGCAGTCGCGGGAGCGCAGAACCCGCCATGGTGCGCGCCGATATCAAACGACTGCGCATCCACGCCAGCCTGATCGGCGCGTTTCTGCTGGGCGCCCTTGCCGGCGCGCTCAGCTTCAGCATGGCCGGTTTCATCTCGACCGTGCCGCTGGCGGTGGCACTGGCGCTGATCGGCATTGCACCGGTCATGCGCCGTGCACCGGCTGCGCTGTAAGTTTCCGTGTGCAGCAACGACCGCTTGCGCGCATACGCAACCATGCCCGTCGCGATGGCAGCGACGGCAGCGACGGCACGTCAAAGGGAGGCAATATGTCACGCGACGTCTATCTGCACATCGATGGCAACAAAGGCAGCTCGGCCGATGCTGTGCACGCAGGTTGGAGCGCGCTGATATCCGCGCAGTGGGGCGTCACACCGCCTGAAAGCGCAACCGCATCGACAGGTGAACGGGAAATATCATGAAAATTCTGTTGCTGGCTGTTGCGGCATTCCTCTACATTGCGCACGGGAGAGGGCAATCAGGGCATCAGTTGCTGACCAACCAACCCGGAAGCAGGAGGTCCGGGCGAGCACCGTCAAAGTCTGATGCCCGCCCGGAAAAAAGTCAGCCGCCCGTGTGCAGCAGGGAGCGTTTGCGCGCATAGCCGAAATACACGCCCAGCCCGATCAGCAGCCAGATCGCAAACGCGACCCAGGTGTGCCACGACAGGAAGCACATCAGCGTGATGCAGAACGCAATGGCCAGACCCGGAATCACCGGCACGCCCGGGCAGCGGAACGCGCGTGGCAGGTCCGGGCGCTTTTTGCGCAGGATGATGACCGCGACCGACACCAGGCTGAATGCGGCGAGTGTGCCGATGTTGACCAGTTCGGCGAGCACGCCAAGCGGCACCAGGGCGGCGATCAGCCCGAAGATGATGCCAACCAGCCAGGTCGCGAAAAACGGCGTGCCGTATTTCGGATGGACTTTCGACAGGCGCGCCGGCAGCAGGCCGTCGCGCGACATGGCGAACAGGATGCGGGTCTGGCCATATGCCATCACGATGATGACGGTGCTCATGCCCAGGATGGCTGCCAGATCGACGAAGCCGGCCACCCAGTTTTCACCGGCGTACTGCAGCGCCAGCGAGACCGGATGGTCGACGCCCAGGAAGCTTTTGTACGGCACGATGCCGGTCATGATGACAGCCACCGCCACATACAGGACAGTGCAGATGACCAGCGAGCCGATGATGCCAATCGGCAGATCGCGCGCAGGATTCTTGACTTCCTCTGCTGCCGAAGTGACTGCGTCGAAACCGATGAACGCGAAGAACACCAGCGCTGCGGCGCTCATCACGCCGCCCATTCCGTACGGCATGAACGGCTGCCAGTTGACCGGCTGGATGTGCTTGATGCCGACGAAAATGAACAGCAACACCACACCGGTCTTGATCAGCACCATGATGTTGGTCCAGCGTGCCGATTCGCGCACGCCCAGCGACAGCAGGCCGGTAAGGACCAGCATGATCACGAATGCCGGCAAATTGAACAGGGAGTCGACGCCCGGGATGGCACCTGGCGCCGCGCGCAGGGCCGCCGGGATGACCAAGCCAATGCCGGACAGCAGCGACTGGAAATAGCCGGACCAGCCGACGGCGACCGTGGATGTGGCCAGGCCGTATTCGAGCAGCAGGTCCCAGCCGATCATCCAGGCGACCAGTTCGCCCAGCGTGGCATAACTGTAGGTGTAGATGGAGCCGGCGACCGGGACGCTGGACGCGAACTCGGCGTAGCACATGGCCGCGAAGCCGCAAGCGAGTGCGGCAATGATGAACGACAGCGACAAGGCCGGGCCGGCAGTAACGGCGCCGGTGCCGGTCAATACAAAGATGCCGGTGCCGACGATGGCGCCGATACCCATCAACACCAGATCGAACGGACCGAGGACTTTTTTCAGGCCGCTGGTGTTGGCAGCGCCACTGGCCGCGACCATCGCGTCCAGATTTTTTGTTCTAAATAGACTCACGCAAACTCCGTTCGAAAAATGATCGCATGAGCTTATCTGAAATCGGTCTGGCCGAACAGTTGACTGTGGCGATATTGTCAGCATAAGGTTGGCAAATCTGCCATCGCCGAATAAAAGACAGCCGATCGACTCAGTTCCACAAGAATATCGGGCGTTACTCTCCCCGCGCCGGTTCAGGTTCCTGACGGTAGGGAAGCCGGTCAAAGAGACGCCATCTTCAGGTCAGTGCAGACCAATTTGCGGCTGGGATATCGACATGCGCGCCAACGTGTCACGACGCCGTGCGTCTACGGGCGCGCATGCGTGCGAACCGCTGCGCAGAAAGATTGCTGGCATACTGGAATACCCATCTACAAGGAGCAACACATGCCAAATTTTCGCGTCTGGTACCGGGACAATCCCGAGCCTCTGGAGTTTGCGACAGCCTACCGGGCGAGCGAACGGCAAATCGTCGAGCAGATTTTGGCGCACGAGAAAATCGCCCTGGATGAAGAGGGAACGGCCGGCACCACGGTGGCAGCGCTGATCGCGGCCAACAGCCTGGCGCCGGTGCGTTATACCGAGGATGAGAGCGAGATCAACGTCATCGCCTGAGGCCACGCGAACCGCTGCTACCCTCCGCCCGATCGGTGCGGATTACGCGCCCGGGTGCGCGTTACGTGGGGGGGGAAATATCGATTGCCCGGTATTTCTTCGTGCATGTCTTCATGACATTGTTGCTGTAATCAGTATTTGTCAACGTCCTGCTTTTTTGTTGAGACCGACGTTGATGAATCCATCGCCGCAGGCAGGACCGATGTCGACAAATTTCCGGCGCGATGCAGAAAAAGTAAACAGGCGATAAGCGTTGTACGTTCCCATCTCTTCTTCGTTCGACGATATGGAGAAAACCTGTTACCCATCGACATGGTAGTCCTCGACCTCAATGGAAATCGGCTATTCGGTATCAATGGCTATGCTCGTAACGCCTGGTTCCTCGACCGGTTTCAATTGAATCAACAGTTCTCGACTGGATATTGTGACGACGGGTTGACGTGATCCGTCCGGCGAAAAGCTGACGCGTTTTCGGTCCTGAGCGAACACGCTTAGTGTCGCGGTAGGTTCGGTTGCCTGTTTCAGCGAGACCCCACGACGACTAATTGACGATGCAAGAGCGCCGCGCTCGATGCAACTGGGTCAGCCGGGTCAGCCGGCGCGGAAAGATACCGAATATGTGCGCGGCGGCGTGGCCGCTATGATGTTCTTCGGCGAGCCGGCTGCACGCCATCGTGAAACATGGGTGACCGAGCGGCGATGGACGGATACCCATGGCACTGACATGATCTTCGTCAATTATTCCGAACGTATTTTCATGCATTGGCGAAGTGAGCCAAATGATGGGCCTTCGCTACGCCAGAGGTGATAGCCGCATTAGCGCGGCCATCACTTCCTTGCTTTACGATCAGGCTGCGATCTTTTCCACTGTCTCTGGTGGGACATTGAGTACATCGTGAAGATCCATCAGCAGCACCATGCGCTCCTGAACCACTGCCAGGCCGACGAGGTAGTCGGCGTTGCCAGAACTTCCTAGCGCAGGCGCTGCGCGGATCTGCCCTTCTTCCAGGCTGACTACGTCCAGGACGCGATCCACGACGATGCCTGTGACCTTGTCATCAATGTTAATGATGATCACGACAGTGGAATCATCGTAGCTTGCCGGCAGCTGGAACTTAATGCGCATGTCGACGATCGATACGATACTGCCGCGCAAATTGACTACGCCCTTGATAAACGGCGGTGAGTTAGCGATTTTTGTTACCGGTGCATAAGCCCGCAATTCACGCACCTGCTGAATATCGATCCCATATTCTTCGTCGCCCACCATGAACGCAAGTATTTCGAAAGGATAAACGCGATTCACCGCGCCGGCCTGGTTGATGTTTTCATTTTTCATTCTGACTCTCCTTGTCGCTTGCTCAAAATTCTTCCCATTCACGACTCTCCTGCTTCTCTACTACTCCGTTCGGAAGCGCCTTCCGCTTCAACGCGATTGCGCTGGGTTTAGACTTCGGGCTCCTGCCTTGTGGCACCGCCGCTGCGGCTTTGCGCAGCGGTGGGGACGCGACCGAAACAGCGCTTGCTGCAGCTTCCAGCTTGAAGACGCCGACCACATGCTCCAGATGTCGGGCCTGGTCCTGCAACGATTCGGAGGCGGCCGACGCTTGCTCGACCAACGCAGCGTTTTGTTGTGTGACGCTGTCCATTTCGCTGATCGCCTGGTTAATCTGCATGATGCCCGCTTCCTGCTCGCTGCTGGCGGCGCTGATCTCGCCCATGATGTCGGTGACGCGGCGTACGCTCGCGACAATTTCGGTCATCGTGTTGCCGGCAGCAGCTACCAACTTGGTGCCAGCGTCAACTTTCTCGACCGAGTCATTAATTAATGTCTTGATTTCCTTTGCCGCAGTGGCCGAGCGATGCGCTAAATTGCGCACCTCGGTAGCGACCACTGCGAAGCCGCGGCCCTGTTCGCCCGCGCGGGCTGCCTCGACGGCAGCGTTCAGCGCCAGGATGTTAGTCTGGAAAGCGATGCCGTCGATAACACCGATGATGTCGGAAATCTTTCGCGCCGATTCATTAATCGCCGTCATGGTCGTCACCACTTCAGACAACACATTGCTTCCGCGCACCGCAACTTCGGAAGCGCTACTCGCCAGACCTGTTGCTTGACGGGCATTGTCAGCATTTTGCTTGACGGTCGACGTCAGCTCTTCCATCGAAGAAGCCGTTTCCTCCAGCGAGCTGGCTTGCTGTTCTGTGCGCGACGACAAGTCCAGGTTTCCTGCGGCAATTTCTCCACTGGCGGAAGCGATAGTCACCGTGCCTTTGCGCACGTCGGTGATGATGTCGTGCAGTTTGCTTATGAAACCATTGAGCGAAGTGGCCACCTGACCAAACTCGGCACTTTGCGGCGCCAGCCGGTAAGTCAGGTCGCCGTCACCGCTGCGCAAGTCTTCGGTTGCTCGCAAGATCGCCCGCAGTGGCAATAACACCATACGTGCAAGTAGCACAGCCAGCAGCACCGACAAGGCAACAGCGAGCGCGCCGCCCCCCAGCAGAGTCAAGTTGGTGATGGTTTGCAATGTGGCAGCTTGCTTTGCGCGCTCATCCAGCAGCAACTGTTCAGTCTCGGCCACTTCGCCCAGAGTGACGCGCATCTGGTCCATCATGGTTTTTCCCTTCGCGCTTTGCTCGAAGGCGATTATATCGGCGATCTTGCCGCTATCCGTG
Organism: Pseudomonadota bacterium; assembly: GCA_030853745.1. Lineage (GTDB taxonomy): Bacteria > Pseudomonadota > Gammaproteobacteria > Burkholderiales > Burkholderiaceae_D > JALYUM01. Next base: position 12,857 of record JALYUM010000006.1, read on the forward strand.
TTGGCGGCCTGACGCAGTCCTATCAATGGCTCCGCTTCTGCCGAGCGCCATTGCTGTTCCAGTTCTTCGATTCTTTTCAGGCGGACTTGCTGCTTTTCGTTGTCCGAGGTTAACGACTTTACTTTGCCAAGCGTCGTCTGAAACATACTTTTGCCTGCATTGTACGGATCGAGCGAGGTATTGGCCCCGGTTAGTGCGTAGCCACGCTCACCCGTTTCCATGTTGATCAGGCTTTCCAGTAGAATTTGCTTGGCGCCCAGCACCTCATACGTGTGCACGTTCCATCCATTGGCCTGATTTAATTTTGAGAAATTACTGTACGCGACGGTCACAAGCACTAGCAGTATTGCCACGATTAGTCCGAATCCAAAATACAGACGCGTTCCGATACCGATATTCGATTTATTTATCAAATATTTATCTGTGTTTTTCATATTATTAAGTTTTCTATATTTTATGTTGTAGCGCTAATTTTTTTGACGCGTGGTTTTCTTTATGTACAGGCCCGCAGACGCGTATGGGACTCGAATTCACGAATCATCACTGAGCGTAATTGTAGGGAGGTAATGCCGCGGGTTTTTATCTGTACGACACGCGATGGACTACTCTGAGAAGGGACGGATTAAAGCCTTGGATGTTAAATATTTTTTTGTGCGTTATTGAAATAACACAGTTTAGAAAAATGAAATGATACGACTTTGTAGTCGTTTGATAGAAAGGAGTTTGTGAGACAAGACGCCACATATCGTATACGGCGTATTTACGAAAAGCAACTGTTGTTACATGAAGAAATATTTACTATCGGTAGCACTCGTGCTGCCGCGTCGGCTCGATCATTCCGATCAGCAGTCTCAGGCCTGACCAATCCATTTCGCCGCTTGCGACACCGGGCTAGTTGCTGACAAAACGACCTTGTGCCAGACGTTTGATCCACACGCACAGGACGCCGCGGTAAAAGTACAGGACGCGGATCTGTGTCACGCGGCGGTGAATGAACGCGAACAGATGCCCGCAAGCGGATTTTGGTGCATGGCATGTTTCGTTAGCACATAGAGACCGGCGAACAACAGGCGCATGTTGACCGGCTGCCCGTGCAGGAAAGCGGGTACCCAGCCATCAGGGAAGAATATCAACACATCGTGATCGTCAGGACGATGCCGCCGCCGGGATCGGTCCTGACGTCGGTTCCAGCAGTCGGCCCCGGCACCGCTGCAGCCGAATTGGCATGGTGCTGGTCGATCAGGCGAGCAGGTAAGGACCGGATATTGCTGCTGTCGGCCATCCTGGCCGACACCATCAATCTCAGTCTGACCAGGATGGCAGAGTCAAGCCCTGGCGCGCGCTATTCCAGGCTGTTATCACTTCAAGCGTGGCACAGGGGGCACAGGGGTTCTCGACGGAGTGCTTTTCACGAGTCGGACCTGCGCATCGGGGAGCACTACACGGACGCCTCCAGCTTCACGAACCACGTGTTCGCGCTGATGCACATGCTGGGGTTGCGCTTGGCGCGACGCATCTGGCTGCAAAAAAAAGGGCGCTTCAACGCGAGGAACAGGACCCGACATGACGCGCCAGTTGATCGGCCCCAGAGACGATATGGCGAGCAGCGCCGTCGCCTGGCGCTTCAGGAACCTCCGGCAATATTCGCCCGGTCAGCAATAGGCGCGGTAAAAATCAATGACTGGCAGACACCGCTGCCTGCTCGATTACCTTCGCCACCTCGGCGGAATGGACGATGAACGTGGCGTGGCTGCCGTCGATCTCGACGGTCTGCGCCCCTGCCCGTTTCGCCATGAAGCGCTCCAGCGCGGGATTGACGGTGCGGTCCGCGCTCGACACGATGGCCCAGCTCGGCCTGGTTCTCCATGCCGCCTGCGTCACCGCGGTGCCCGCCGTCTGGACCGTCGGCATCACCTGCGAGCGGGCCATGAATGCGGCGTCGGCAGCCGGCAGGTCCGCCGCGAAGTCGGCGTGGAACCGGGCCGGGTCGAACAGCAGGTGATCGTCCGATGTCGGCTTGATGGCATCGCTCGCCGGTGGCATCTTTTTTACCAGTGTCAGCAGGCTCTCGCCGACATCCGGTGCAAACGCGGCGACGTAGACCAGGCCGGCAACCTTGGTGTTGTTGCCGGCTTGCGTGATCACGACACCGCCATAGCTGTGACCCACCAGGATGGCCTTGCCGTCCATCGCGGCAAGCGCGCGCTCGGTGGCCTTGACGTCATCGGCCAGCGACGTTTCCGGTTCCTGGACGATGGAGACGTTGTAGCCATCGCGGGTCAGGATGTCTGCCACGCCGCGCCAGCCAGAACCGTCGGCAAAAAATCCGTGGACCAGGACGACATTTTTGACAGGTGCAGGGGCGCCAGCCGCATGTGCGCCGGTGGCAGCGAATGCGACAGCGATCGCGGCGGTGAAACGAGCGATTTTTTTCATGGTGGTTTTCCAGTCAACAGTGTTGTGCATTAAAAATGCCTGGCGTGCCAGGCGTAGAGCGGCCTTGCCTGCGATATTCGTGCTTATATTGTTTCCGCCATCGATGTCGACGTGCTCTGAACGGCGCCCGTATAGACGGGATAATCCGTGTATCCACGCGCCGTGCCGGCGTACAAAGTGGTTGCGTCCACCGGGTTCAAAGGCCAGCCATTGGCAATGCGCGTCGGCAGATCCGGGTTGGCGATGAACGGGCGGCCGAAGGCAATCAGATCGGCCAGGCCGGCATCGACCAGCCTCGCGCCCCGCTCGGCCGTGTAGCGGCCGGCGTACAGGATGCGGCCGCTGAAGACCTGTCGCAGTTCGCTGCGGAAAGCGTCAGGCAGTTCGGGCGCGTTATCCCAGTCGGCTTCGGCGATCGACAGGTACGCTACGCCAGCCCGCTCGAGCAACTGCACTGCGGCGATGTAAGTTGCGTGCGGATCGTCCTCGACGAGGCCAATATAAACGCGGTCTTCGTCGGTACTGGAAAACAGCGGTGAGAAGCGCACACCCAGCCGGTGCGGGCCGACGACTGCCGCCACTGCCTGGACGATCTCGTCGAGAAAGCGCAGGCGATTGGGCAGCGACCCGCCGTACGCATCGGTGCGCACATTGGCGTGCATCGACATGAACTGATTCACCAGGTAGCCATTGGCGGCGTGAATTTCAACCCCATCAAAACCGGCGTCGAGCGCGTTCTGCGCCGCCTGGGCGTACAGCGCAACCAGCTCGGCGATCTCCGCGTGGCTGGCTGCACGCGGCATCGACGGGTCGACCAGCATGCCCTCGCCCGGCGCCGTTTCGATGAACGCTTTGACTTTGGCGGCCTGAATGGCGGACGGTGCCAGCGGCGCCGCGCCACCGGGCTGCAAATCACGGTGCGACACGCGGCCGACGTGCCACAGCTGGGCGAAGATGACGCCGCCTGCTGCATGCACCGCGCCTGTCACCTTGCGCCAGCCGGCGATTTGCGCCGCGCTGTAAATGCCTGGCGTCCAGGCGTAACCCTGACCGTGCGGCGCAATCTGTGCACCCTCGCTGACCATGAAACCGGCGCTGGCGCTGGGCATAATACTGCGCCATCAGGTCGGTAGGCACATCCCCCGGCTGCGCCGCCCGCTGGCGGGTCAGCGGCGGCAGGACAATACGGTTCTTCAGCGTCAGTCCGCCCAGTGTGGTGGGCGCAAGCAGGGAATGTGTCTTCATGGTCATTATGCTCAAGCGATCTGCGTCAGCAACAAGGCAGCCGCCGCGGCCGACGAACCCGGATTCTGGCCGGTAATCAGCAAACCGTCCTGCACCACGTACGAACCCCAGTCCGGACCCTTCGAATAGACGCCGCCCAGCTTGATCAGCTCGTCTTCGACCAGGAACGGCACCACATCCGTCAGGCCGACCGCCTCTTCTTCGGTATTCGTGAAGCCGGAGACTTTTTTACCTTCGACCAGCGGACGGCCCGCCGGCGTTTTCACATGGCGCAGCACGCCTGGCGCATGGCAGACCAGCGCGACCGGCTTGTTGGCGGCAATAAACGCTTCGATCAGCGCGATCGAGTGCTTGTCTTCAGCCAGATCCCACAGTGGGCCGTGGCCGCCCGGGTAAAAGACGGTGTCGAAATCGGCCTGATCGATACTGTCGAGGCGCACCGTTGCGGCCAGTTGCGCGGTTGCTGCGGCGTCCGCTTCAAACTGTTTGGTCTGCTCGGTCTGGGACGAAGGCTCATTACTTTTCGGGTCCAGCGGCGGCTGGCCACCAGATGGCGAGGCCAGCACAATTTCCACACCGGCATCCTTGAACGCGTAGTACGGTGCGGCCAGCTCTTCCAGCCAGAAACCGGTTTTACGGCCGGTGTTGCCCAGGGTGTCGTGCGACGTCAAAACCATCAGTACTTTTTTCATGTTGTTTCTCCAAAAGGTCAGTCAAAGTGTTCATGCTAATAGACCAGTCGTCTAGAAGCAGGTTCAAAAAAATGCATGTCGTTGGAAATGCATGGTGCTCACACCGCTCAGGCCGGGGGAAGCTGCAGGATCGTGCGTGTTGCTTTCATTGCCGTGTCGAACGGATCGACGCGCCGTTCAATTTTCACCATGATGCTGGCACCCAGCCACATCTGGTACAGGCTGGTGGCGATACCGTCGGCCTCGCCTTTAGCAAGTTCCAACTGCAGCGATCCTTCCGCGACGCCAGCGGTAATGGCGCCAGCCAGCCGGCTGACAATACCCTCGGTGCCGCGCTTGATCGCCAGACGCATCGCCTCCGACAGATCAGCCACCTCGGCGGCCATCTTGACGGCCAGACATTTCCCCTGGCAATCGGAGAACGACTGCGTCTGCTGCCAGATGTCGAAATAGTGCAACAAGCGCTGCGCCATGGTCTTGCCGGGCTCAGCCAGCGTTACATCGATGCCAGCCAGATACTCGACAAAATAGGCCTCCAGCAGCGCCTCGCCGAATGCATCCTTCGAACCAAAGTAATGGTAGAAGGAACCTTTCGGGACGCCGGCACCCATCAAAATCTCGTTCAGACCGACCGCCGAAAACCCCTTCCCTGCCATCAGGCGCTGGCCTGTAGCAAGAATGTGATCGCGGACATCGCTGGATGCCTGATTGGCTGTCGTGTTCATCTACACCACTATACCAACGATTAGACCAGTCGTCTAGTAATTTCTTAACCCGGGGTCAGGTCTGCCTTTCCGACACGAGCTCAACATTGCGTGAGGCGCCAAAGCGGAAATCCCCCTCAAAAACCACGTCTTGCAGATGAGCCCGTGTACGATTGGCAGACCTGACCCCGGGTTGGCTTGGTTTCCGGGTTGGCTGTGGTTTAGTTGACGACCTTTGCCCACACCGCCTGCGCATTCGTGAATTCGCGCAGGCCGAAGTGCGACAGTTCCCGTCCATAGCCGCTCTTCTTGACGCCGCCGACCGGGATGCGCGCGTTCGATGCCGGGTAGCCGTTGATGAAGACGCCGCCAGTCTCCAGGCGCCGCGCGATTTGCTGGGCAGCAGCGACATCACTCGTCCACAGACTGCCGCCAAGGCCGTAGTCACTGGTGTTGGCAAGCAGGATCGCGTGCTCGGCGTCGGCGGCCACCGTGATGGCCGCCACCGGGCCGAAGGTTTCTTCATCGAAGGCGGCCATGCCAGGCAAGACACCAGTCAGGACGGTCGGCTGATAGTAATTGCCGGGACTAGCGACCTTGTCGCCGCCCAGTGCCAGCGTGGCGCCCGCAGCGACGGTGCGCAGCACTTGCTGGTGCAATTCCTCGCGCAAATCGGCGCGCGCCATCGGGCCGATGGTGCTGGCCGCATCGAGCGGATCGCCTGCCTTGACAGCTCGGGCGGCAGCGATGAATTTGCGCGTGAACTCTTCCGCAATCGGCTGCTCCAGGATGAACCGCTTGGCTGCCAGGCAGACCTGGCCGGCGTTCTGGAAACGCGCGTCGATACCGGCTTTGACGGCGAGGTCGATATTGGCGTCGGCCAGCACAATGAACGCGTCGGCGCCGCCAAGTTCCAGCAGGCTGCGCTTGAGCGCCCGGCCTGCCGTGGCCGCGACGGCGGAACCGGCGCGCATGCTGCCGGTGAGCGTCACCGCGGCGATGCGCGGATCGTCGATGATGCGCGCCACGGTGTCGTTATCGGCGACCAGGTTGACGAACAGGCCGCGCGGAAAGCCGGCTGCCTCGTACGCGTCTTGCAGCGCGAACGCGCAACCCATGACATTCGGCGCGTGTTTCAGTACGAAGCCGTTCCCCGACAACATGACCGGTCCCGATGCACGAATCACCTGCCACAGCGGGAAGTTCCACGGCATGACCGCCAGCACGGAGCCGATTGGCAGGTACGATACGTGGACCTGGTCGTCACCGTCAACGGCAACCGCTTCGTCGGCAAGGAGGGCCGGGCCGTTGTCCGCGATCCAGTCCAGCGTGGCGGCGCATTTTTCCACTTCGCCACGCGCCGCCGCGATGGTCTTGCCCATTTCTGCGGTAATCAACGCGGCCAGCGTGTCCGCACGGTCGCGCAGCGTGACCGACAGCTTGCGGTAAATGGCAACACGCGCCGCCATCGGCGTGGCGCGCCACACCTGGTACGCGCTGGCATTCGCCGCGAGCAGTTGCTCAACTTCGTCCGCCGTCTGGTACGCATAAGTGGCAATCAAGGCGCCGCTGGCCGGGTTGCGCGACGTGGCGAGCAAGGGGGTGTTCGAATCGGACATGTGAAAACTCCTTCATGAAAGTGAGGCTGCGATGACCTCACTATAAGCAGGCCGCACCCGTCCAGGAAGGCGTCTTGTTATCCTATGACTGCGGGTCCCCGGCAGCCGGCCGCGGCAAATACGTGACCAGCGACAGGTCGGGCCGCCCCTCCGGCGTCAACGCGACATACGTGAATTCCAGCACGCCATCGACAGGGTGCCACAGGCGTTTGCGGCCCTCGTCGAATCCTTTGACGCCGGTGTCCTGCCACCATGCTTCGAACTCCGGGCTTGCCGTGGACAGTTCGTCGACCAGGCTGTCGAACGGCGCTTTGTCCTGCGCTTGCGCCTGCGCCCGCGCGGCGCGGAACGTGGCGATCATCCCGCGCGCCATCTGTTCCCAATCGAGGATCCGCGTGCGGTACGGCGGATGCAAGAACAGCAGGCGCAGCGTATTGCGCTCGTGCGGCTGCAACGCTGCATAGTCGACAAACAAAGCAGCGATCGCGTCGTTCCACGCCAGTATGTCGAGCCGGGAGTTACGCACATACGCCGGGATCGGATGCATCGCCTGCACCAGCATCTGCAAGCCGGCACTGACGCCCCCGCTGCTGCTGACCGCGGGCACGTCGAGCGCCGCCAGTGCAAACAGGTGCGCCGATTCGACGCGGTCGAGTTTTAGCACTGCTGCGATGCGTGTCAGCGCATCGCTCGACGGCTGAATGTCGCGGCCCTGCTCAAGCCACGTGTACCAGCTGACACTGACGCCGGCCAGCAGCGCCACCTCTTCGCGGCGCAGACCGGGCGTGCGCCGCTTCCCTTGCGGCAGGGCGAAATCTGCCGGCTGCAAGAGCGCGCGGCGACTGGTAAGAAAGGCCCCGAATTCGCGGCGTTGATCGAGCGGGGGACGCGATGACATCGGTGATTCCGGACATTGAAGTTGGCGCTATTGTCGGCTATTTTTGACCCGGGGTCAGGTCTGCCAATCCGACACGAGCTCGACACTGCCGCATATTCCAATACCAAATATTTGCTAGCCAGCCAGCCTCAGCAACGTCGTACGGCTGAGGCCGTGTACGATTGGCAGACCTGACCCCGGGTTGGCATTTATAAATAGCGGTCGTCGCAACCGTTGACAACCACCCAGTGCGGCGCCCGCTCGCGCGTCAGCCGATAGGTGGAAATGAGCACCAGCGGAATGCCGCCATGCGCGTAGCACCGCGTCTATTCGGCGGTGCCGGCCACGCGGTGGTGCAC
>JALYUM010000016.1 GCA_030853745.1 Pseudomonadota bacterium
GCCGTCGGGCGTGCCGCGGATAAAATCAGCGAGATTGGTTTGCATGCGCGAGCATCCTTCCCGGGTTGAAAATGTGGGCCGGATCGAACGACGTTTTTAAACGCTGATGGATGCGTTCGATGGGTGGCACCAGGGGCTGGAATACACCGACGGTTTTGTCACCGCCGCGAAACAGCGTGGCGTGACCGCCGGCCGCCGTCACGCTGCGCCGGATGGTGGCCGCATCGACGTCGCCTTTCAGCCAGCGCAAAGCCCCACCCCACTCGATCAACTGGCGTCCCGGCAAAATGAGCGCGCTGGTGGCCGACGGCACCGACAGGCGCCACAAGGGCGCGTCGCCAGCAAAAAATGGATGCTGCTGTTCGCGCACGTCCGTCCAGAAGGCCGCAGCGTCAGGCAGCAGTTCGCCGCCGAGGTTTTTTACCGCTGCATCGACGGCAGCCGTGGCGCCCGACAGGCGCAGCGTCAATACATCGCCGTGCCAGCAACTGGCGGAGATTGGGAGCGGCATCCCGCCCCAGATATTCAACTGGCGCAGCGCGTCGATTTCGGAGAACGCGAAGCGCAGCGTGGCCTCGACGCGCGTGCGCGGCAGCACCTTGACGGAGTGCTGCAGCATCAGCCCCAGTGTGCCCATCGAGCCGGCCAGCAGGCGCGCGACATCGTAGCCGGCGACATTTTTCATGACCTGGCCGCCGAAGGTGAGTACCTGGCCGGCGCCATCCATCAGCACCGCGCCCAGCACGAAATCGCGGACGGCGCCGCTGGTGGCGCGGCGCGGCCCGGACAGACCGCTGGCAATCACGCCGCCAAAGGTCGCGCCTGCGCCGAAGTGCGGCGGTTCGAACGCGAGCATCTGCTTGTGTGCGGACAGCGCGGCGTCGATCTCGACCAGCGGGGTGCCGCAGCGCGCGGTGATCACGAGTTCCGTCGGCTCGTAGTCGATGATGCCGCTGTAAGCGCGGGTGTCGAGAATGTCACCGTCGAGTGCCTGGCCATAAAAATCCTTGGTGCCGCCGCCGCGGATGCGCAGCGGCCGCTTCGCTGCGGCCGCCTCCAGCACCTGCGCGCGCCATTGTTCGATTACCTGCATTGCGTGTCTCCGCTTTTTTTAAAATCGTGGCAAGTCCGGGAAAGCTGTCCGGCCGCCGCTTACCCGCATCTTGCCGAATTCGGCGCAGCGATTAAGGGTGGGTATTGCCTTGTCGGGGTTGAGTAAAAAAAGCACGTCGAACGCGCGCTTGACGGCGAAAAAAGCATCGAGTTCGGCACGTGAAAACTGCACGCACATCGAGTTGATCTTTTCGATGCCCACGCCGTGTTCGCCAGTGATGGTACCGCCCACTTCCACGCACAGCGCCAGGATTTCGGCGCCAAACGCTTCGGCGCGTTCGAATTCGCCAGGCTTGTTTGCGTCGAACAAAATCAGCGGATGCAGGTTGCCGTCGCCGGCGTGAAACACATTGGCGCAGCGCAGGCCATACGTGCCCTCCATGCGCTCGATGCCAAGCAACACCTGCGCCAGGTTCTTGCGCGGGATCGTGCCATCCATGCAGTAGTAATCGGGCGAGATGCGCCCCGCCGCCGGAAAGGCGTTTTTGCGGCCGGACCAGAATTTCAGACGCTCGACTTCCGTCTGCGACACCGCGATGGCGCTGGCGCCGGCTTGCTCCAGTACCGCCGTCATGTGGGCAATTTCTTCCTCGACTTCGTGGCGGGTGCCATCGGCTTCGCACAGCAGGATGGCGGCGGCATCGAGGTCGTAGCCGGCTTTCACGAACGGTTCGACCATGCGCGCCGAGGTGCGGTCCATCATCTCGAGGCCGGCCGGAATGATGCCCGCGGCGATGACGCTGGCCACCGCGTTCCCGCCAGTGACCACATCGTCGAACGAGGCCATGATGACGCAGGCCGCCGCCGGTTTCGGCACCAGTTTCACCGTCACCTCAAGGACGATGCCAAGCATGCCTTCCGAGCCGATGAACACGGCAAGCAGGTCCAACCCCGGAGCGTCCAGCGCCTCGCTGCCAAGTTCGATAATGTCGCCATCGATGGTTGCCACGCGCACGCGCAGCACATTGTGGACCGTGAGGCCGTATTTGAGGCAGTGCACACCGCCCGAATTCTCGGCCACGTTGCCGCCGATGGTGCAGGCAATTTGCGACGAAGGATCGGGCGCGTAATACAGGCCATGCGGCGCGGCGGCTTCCGAAATGGCGAGGTTGCGCACGCCCGGCTGAACCACGGCAGTGCGTGCAAACGGCGCCATGCGCACGATGCGGTTCATGCGCGCGGTGGACAGCACCACGCCGTCGTGAATCGGCAGCGCACCGCCCGACAGGCCGGTACCGGCGCCGCGCGGCACGATCGGCACCTGCAGATCGCGGCACACTTTCAGTATCGCCAACACCTGCTCTTCCGAGTCGGGCAAGGTAACGATCATCGGCGGCTGGCGGTACGCGGCCAGGCCATCGCATTCGTAGGGCCGGGTGTCTTCCGGATCGGACAGCACGCAACGCTCGGGGAGTTGCGCACGCAGGGCGGCGGCGACTTGCGCGCGGCGTTCTGCATTGACGGGGATGGATGCGCTCATGGTGTCAATTGTAAGCACTAACGCGGCGTTTTAACGTATCCTCGGCTATCTTTTTTACAAGCAGAAAATCATGGGCAACCGACTTTCAAAAATCGCGACCCGCACGGGCGACGATGGCAGCACCGGCCTGGGCGACGGCAGCCGCACAGCCAAGGACAGCGCACGCGTGCAGGCGCTGGGCGACGTGGACGAACTCAATTCATACGTGGGCGTGCTGCTGTGCGAAGCCATGCCGGACGACCTGCGCGAAGAACTGGTAACTATCCAGCACGACCTGTTCGACCTCGGCGGCGAGCTGTGCATCCCCGGCTACCAGATGATCCAGGACACCCATGTGGCACGCCTCGACAGCCTGCTGGAAAAATACAATGCCGATTTGCCGGTGCTGAAGGAATTCATCTTGCCGGCCGGTTCGCGCGCGGCGTCGCTGGCGCATGTATGCCGTACCGTGTGCCGCCGGGCCGAACGCAGCATCGTGGCACTGGGCCGCACCGACACACTGAACGCGCAGCCGCGCCAGTATGTGAACCGCTTGTCGGACCTGATGTTCGTGCTGGCGCGGGTGCTGAACCGGTTTGGTGGCGGCAGCGATGTGCTGTGGCAGCACGAACGGAAGCGGTAAAACTGCATCGCCGGCTCAAACTGCCTTCAATGCGCGATCCAGCAGTGCCGTTAATGGGGCGAGGTTGCAGTTATATGCGGCGATATTCGCCTCGACCCATTCCACGCGCCCGATCGGCTCCCATCGCAATGCATAACCAGCATTGATGCAGATAATTTCAAACAGCAGTCGTTGCGCTCGTCCGTTCCCATCTCGAAAGGGGTGAACGACGTTGAGCTCGCAATAGTAGTGAGCAAGATGGGCGATGAATTGCGTAGTTGGCAATTCCACGAGATAGTTTTCGTCGGCAAGCTGGCGAAATAGCTTTTCTGCTTCTGGCGCGATGCGGCTGACGTTGGCAAAACGCGTACTGCCCTTGCTGACGTCGACTGTGCGAAGCTCGCCCGCCCAATCGTAAATATCGCCGAAGAGATGGCGGTGCATGGCAAGGAGCGCACTGAAGGAAATGTCATCGAAGTCAGGTTCGAATTCCTCGATGCGAACTTGCGTCAGCTCTATTTCAGCCAGTTCAAGTTCGGCTTCCTGGCGAATGCCAAGCCGGTTGATCAATACGTCGGAATCAGGATAGCAATAGCGGACGTCCTGGCCGGAACCGTATCTTTCAGCCACGCCGAAGCTTGAGCGTCGTGGCTGCCACTGCAGCTTGTGCGATTGCAGGGGATGCATTGACCGGACGGGGAGTCAGGCCTTCGAGACGAAGACTGGCCCGATAATTTTCGGATCGCAATCTCAAGAATATCTGGCGCTTCATTTCGTTTGTCAGCATCACAATACTCCTGCGCGATGAGTCATTCATGGTTCCAGCATTGTAGCGCAGCTCACCAAATGCTGAAACGCAGGCTGACTCACCCGTTATTGACCACCAACCGCGGCTCGACAGCCCCAAAACGCTGGCGGATCGATGCGGCAATCCCCTTTGCATCCAGGCCCACGCCAGCCAGCAGCGTGGCCGGGTCGCCATGATCGATGAAGACGTCCGGCAGGCCCAGCATCAGGATCGGCTTCACAACACCCATATTGGCCAGCGCTTCGGCCACCGCCGAACCGGCGCCGCCCATGATGGCGCCCTCTTCCACCGTCACCAGATAATCGTGCGACTCGGCAAGGCGTTTCACCAGTTCGACATCCAGCGGCTTGATGAACCGCATATTCGCCACCGTCGCGCCGAGCTCGGTACCGGCCGCCACACCTGGCGCGACCATCGAACCGAACGCCAGGATGGCAACACTCTTGCCTTCGCGCTTGATTTCGCCCTTGCCCAGCGGCAGCGATGTCAGCGCCTGCTCCGGCAGGACACCAGTGCCGGCGCCGCGCGGGTAGCGCACGGCTGCCGGACCGTTGTAGTGGAACGCCGTCGTCAGCATCTGGCGGCATTCGTTTTCGTCGGATGCGGCCATGACGACCATGTTCGGGATACAGCGCAGGAACGGGATATCGTAGTTACCCGCGTGCGTCGCACCATCGGCGCCCACCAGGCCGGCGCGGTCCAGCGCAAACGTGACATCCAGGTTTTGCAGGGCCACGTCGTGGATCAATTGATCGTAACCACGTTGCAGGAAGGTCGAGTAGATCGCCACGACCGGCTTCATGCCTTCGGCAGCGAGGCCGGCGCCGAATGTCACCGCGTGCTGCTCGGCGATGCCGACGTCGAAATAACGTTCCTTGAACTGCTGCTCGAAGCGCACCATGCCCGAGCCTTCGCGCATCGCCGGCGTGATGCCGACCAGGCGCTTGTCTGCTGCAGCCATGTCGCACAGCCAGTTGCCGAACACCTCGGTGTAGGTCATTTTTCCAGCCGCCACTGCTGGCTTGATGCCTTCGGTGGGGTTGAATTTGCCGGTGCCGTGGTACAAAATCGGCTCCGCTTCAGCCAGTTTGTAGCCCTGGCCTTTCTTGGTGACCACGTGCAGGAACTGCGGGCCCTTGAGTTTCTTGATGTTTTCCAGCGTCGGGATCAAGGACTCCAGATCGTGTCCGTCGATCGGGCCGATGTAATTGAAACCGAATTCTTCGAACATCGTGGCAGGCACTACCATGCCTTTGGCGTGCTCTTCCAGGCGCTTGGCCAGTTGCAGCACCGGGGCCGGCAACACGGTCTTGCCGACGTTTTTGGCGGCAGCGTAAAACTGGCCGCTCATCAGGCGCGCCAGGTAGCGGTTCAGTGCACCAACTGGCGGCGAAATCGACATGTCGTTGTCATTCAGCACCACCAGCAGGTTGCAATCTTCTTCGACGCCCGCGTTGTTCAGCGCTTCGAACGCCATGCCGGCAGTCATCGAACCGTCGCCGATGACGGCAATCGCGTGGCGATGCTCGCCCTTGATTTTGGCAGCTTGCGCCATCCCGAGGGCAGCGGAAATCGACGTCGACGAGTGCGCCGTGCCGAAGGTGTCGTATTCACTTTCGTCACGCTTCGGAAAGCCGGACACGCCGCCGAACTGGCGCAGCGTGTGCATGCGGTCGCGCCGGCCCGTGAGAATTTTGTGCGAATACGTCTGATGGCCCACGTCCCAGACGATGCGGTCATATGGCGTGTTGAACACGTAATGCAGCGCGATCGTCAGCTCGACCGTGCCGAGATTCGACGACAGATGGCCGCCCGTCTTGGAGACCGAGTCGAGCAGGTAGCCGCGCAGTTCATCTGCCAGGGGCGTCAGCTGGGCGCGCGTGAGTTCGCGCAGTTGCGCCGGTTCGTTAATGTTATTGAGCAGGTTCATTTAAGCCTTCCGCTGCACGATCAGGTCCGCCAACTCGCGCAGCCTGCGTGCTTGTTCTCCGAACGGGGCCAGCGCTGCATGCGCCGCATCCCGCAATTGTTGCGCGAGCGCGCGCGACGGTTCGAGGCCAAGAATCGACACGTAGGTCGGTTTATTGGCCGCCGCATCCTTGCCCGCGGTCTTGCCCAGCGTGGCCGAATCGGCCGTCGCGTCGAGCACATCGTCGACGACCTGGAACGCCAGGCCGATCGCGTTGGCGTAGGTGTCAAGCGCTGACTGTTCCTGCGCCGACAAGGTCTTGCCGCACATGGCGCCCAGCAAAACCGCGGCGCGCAGCAGCGCACCGGTTTTCAGTTGATGCATGCGCTCGAGCTGCTCGCGCGTCAGCTTGAAACCAACGCTGTCGAGGTCGATGGCCTGGCCACCGCACATGCCCCTTGATCCTGCCGCCTGGGCCAGGAAGGCCAGCATCGGCACCAGCCGCTCAGGCGCCATCGCCGCAGCACCGGCCAGCACGTCGAATGCCTGCGCCTGCAGCGCGTCGCCGACCAGCAACGCCGTCGCTTCGTCGTAGGCGATATGGACCGTCGGCTTGCCGCGACGCAGCGCATCGTCGTCCATGCACGGCATGTCGTCATGCACCAGCGAGTAGGCGTGGATCATTTCGACAGCGGCGGCAGCGCGCGCCAGCGTGTCGGGCTCGGACGCATACAATTCGGCGGCAGCGTAGGCCAGCAATGGGCGGATGCGCTTGCCGCCACCGAGCACCGTGTAGCGCATCGCTTCGTGGAGTTTGGTCGGGACGGTGTCGGCTGGCGGCAACAATGCAGCCAGTGCCTGCTCGGACTGCGCCTGAACGTCACGCATCCACGCGTCGAAATCCGCCGTCATTCCCCGCCCTCGCCAGTAAACGGCTTCAGCATGTCGCCTTCGAGCACCTTCACCTGGGCATCGACTTTTTCGAGCTGGCCGGCACAGAATTTCACCAGCTCGGCGCCGCGCGCATAGGCGACGACGGATGCTTCCAGCGGCAACTGGCCGCCTTCCATCTGGGTGACCAGTTCGGTAAGCTCGGCCATGGCCTGCTCGAAGCTGGCCGGGGAAGTCGATGCGGAAAGTGTTTTTGGCATAGTGCTTTTCAAAAATTACAACGGCCGTGGGCCCGAGCGCGTATTTTAGACCAAACCATCCTCAGCGGGGACCAACTCTCGCCTGTGACGAACACATGACTGGCAGACGCTGCCTGTTCCCGGCTATAATCTCCGGTTCTGTCCGAAATACCGTATTGCGGCACCCAAAATACTGGTCTTTCTCTTCCTTCGGTACTGCTCATATTAAAGGGGGGTTGGGATGTCCGATCTGGCTACCCACGCCAAGCTGGCGCGCTCGTGCGCGCAACTTCCGGTAAGTGTCTATTTTGACGAAGCGTTGTTGCAGCGTGAAATGCAGCAGTTGTTCCAGGCCGGCCCCCGCTATGTCGGTCACGAACTGATGGTGCCCGACGTGGGCGACTTCGCCACTTTGCCGGCCGAGCACGAAGGCCGCATGCTGGTGCGCAACGCCGCCGGAATTGAAGTCCTGTCGAATGTCTGCCGTCACCGCCAGGCACTGATGCTCAATGGCCGCGGCAATACCAGCAACATCGTCTGCCCGCTGCACCGCTGGACCTACGACCTCAAGGGCGAGCTGATTGGCGCTCCGCACTTCCCCGAAACGCCGTGCCTGAACCTGTCGAAAACGCCGCTGCAAAACTGGAACGGCTTATTGTTCGAGCAAAATGGCTATCACGTCATGGAAAAATTGGCGCAACTGTCGGTAGCGAAAGACTTTGACTTTTCTGGTTACATGTTCGATCACGTGGAAGTCAACACGCTGAACTACAACTGGAAAACCTTTATCGAGGTGTATCTCGAGGATTACCACGTCGAACCGTTCCATGCAGGCCTCGGGGGCTTTGTCAGCTGTGACGATTTGCGCTGGGACTTCGGCCGCGATTACAGTGTGCAAACTGTCGGCGTGAATCGCGGGTTGGGCAAAGCCGGTTCCGCCATCTATCAGAAGTGGCAGGAACAGGTACTCAAATTCCGCGGTGGCGAGCCGCCCGAAAAAGGCGCGATCTGGTTCACGCTGTATCCGAACATCATGGTCGAATGGTATCCACACGTGCTGGTGGTGTCCACCTTGTGGCCGGAGGGTCCCCAAAAGACGCGCAACGTGGTGGAGTTCTATTACCCGGAAGAGATCGTGCTGTTCGAGCGCGCATTCATCGAAGCCGAACGCGCTGCTTATATGGAAACCGCGCAGG
>JALYUM010000034.1 GCA_030853745.1 Pseudomonadota bacterium
GCGCAACATGGATGCGCCGCCGCCATTCCTTACTTTCTGGCGCTCGTCACGCGCCAGACCACATTGCCCACGTCGTCAGCGATCAGCAAGGCGCCTTCCGCATCCTGCGCCATGCCCACCGGTGCGCCGTACAGCTGCTTTTCGTCGGCGGAGTGGAAACCCGTCACGACAGGTTGTGCAGCACCTTTCGGCATGCCGTTTTCGAACGGGACATACACGATTGCGTAGCCACTGAGCGGCGTACGGTCCCAGCTGCCGTGTTCGGCGACAAATGCGCCACCCTTGTATTGCGGCAAGTTGTTCCCGCTGTAAAACAGCAGGCCCAGGGCTGCCACGTGCGATCCCAATGCGTAATCCGGCTTGATGGCTTTTGCCACCAGGTCGGGGCGCTGCGGCTTGACGCGGTGATCGACGTTCTGGCCGTAATAGCTGTATGGCCAGCCATAAAAGCCTTTCTCCTGCACCGACGTCAGATAATCGGGCACCAGATCGGCGCCGATTTCATCGCGCTCGTTGGCAATGGCCCACAGTTTGCCGGACTGCGGTTCCCATTGCAGGCCGGTCGGATTACGGATGCCCGATGCGAACACGCGGCTCGCGCCGGTTGCCGTATCGACTTCCAGCACCGCTGCGCGCCGGTATTCCACCTCCAGGCCATTTTCCGTGATGTTGCTGTTCGAGCCGCTGCCCACATACAGCTTTTTGCCATCCGGACTGGCCAGCAGCGCTTTGGTCCAATGATGGTTTACCGTGCTTGGCAGGTCGGCCAGTTCCACGCCTGGATCGGACATGCGGGTTTCGCCTGCCGTGTAGCGGTATTTCATGATGTTGCCGGTGTTCGCCACATATAGGGTATCGCCGACAAGTTGAATACCGAACGGTGAATGCAGCTTGTCGATAAAGACAAATTGTTCCCATTCTCCGCTGGTGCCGGCTTTTTTGCGCAGCAGCGTAATGCGGTTACCGCCTTTGCCGCTCTTGCCCGACTTGCCCTTGACCATGCCCGCAATGACCTGCTTCGGCGTCGTAACCGCTTCTTCGCCCGGCCCGTTGGCTTCCACGACCAGCACGTCCTGGTTCGGCAGCACCAACAACTGGCGCGGATGCAGCAGGCCGGAGGCAATTTTTTCGATCTGCAGGCCGGCAACGACTGCTGGCTTTGCATCACCTTTCCAGCCGACGCCATCGGGCACCTGCATTGGCGGCACGAGGAAATCCTGCGCACCCGGCAGCGTTGGATTGGAACCGATTTGCAGCGCCGGATCGACCCGGGCTTTTTCACCGCAAGCACTTAATAACAGCGATAAACCGGCTGCCGTCGCCAGGGCACGTCCCCAGCCTTGTTTATGCTTGTCCATGACGCACTTCCTTGTAAATAATTTTTTCGCCGCCCAGGATGATTCTCCCGAGTCCCATCGCCAGCACCGTCACGACGGACAGCCAGACGCCGTCGGGCATCGTGGCATACGCGTCCCGGCTATGGACAAACGCATTGATCAGTGCGGCGATAATGCCGACGACGTTGAGCCAGAAATTGATGACCTGGCCGCGCGAGCGCACCCGGTCTTTTTTGAACCAGACCACGGCCAGGTTGATCAACTGCGGAATGATCGCGAAAATCAAACCCAGCGTAATGAGCCATGCGGCGTTTTTCATCCAGAAGACGTTGGCTGTTTTCACATAAATGACGTCGAAGATCAGCGCGCCCACAAAAAAGCCGAACGGTATCGGGTCGAGCAAGTTGAAAATCGCCGACGTGACATTGAAACGAGACGAACGTTCGGTTGTCATGACGTTGCCCTCTTTATATTCATGATATTGCCTTCAAAAAAGTTGGAGAAATGACGATGTAAAAAAAGCGGAACCGGGATGCAGGTTCCAACAATGTGATCAAAGAGTACACGAACGGCGAAATGGCTGCAGTGCCGGCGCAGGCAACGGAAACGAGTATTGACAGGCTGACGCGCGTTACACTAAGCGCCCATTGCCAACGAAGGAAAGCCTGCATGCAAACACTGGATTTTTTGACGTTGACACAGCTGGCGCGGGCATCGGACGCAGTTGCTGCACCGTGCAGTTGCATCGACGTTTCGCTGGCGGCCTGGCAAAAATTGCCGTTGTCACTGGAACTGGACCGCTTCGAAGATGTGGGTACCTTGCTGGACGACCCGTATAGCGATCCGACCTTCGCCGAATATCATCCGGCTGGCACGCATTACGACAGCGAAGACGCGCCAATTGCGCCGCAGTTCTATCCGTTCAATCGTTGCACCGTGGCGCGCTGCATGGATTGCGGCCGCCACTATCTGCGCTATAACGAGGCGGGCGGCTATTTTACCGAGTGGCGCATCCGGGCCTTGCAGCCGGGTTTGCTGGTGGATGCGGCGGCGCCGCCCGAGCGGGCTTAAAAAAAGAAATCGTCGACATCAGGCGAGGCCTGCTCGATGCGGTAATTTTTCAGCCAGGTTTTAAGTTTTTTGACGTCGCCGAGGGTGGCGAGATCGGCGTCGATATGGGCGACATGTGCTCTCGCCCTGACGATATCGGTGTGCAGGCTGGCAGTCATGTGCTTGAGGGTGGGCCGCTGGTAAAAATCCCAGCCCATTTCCATGGTGATGCCGTATTCCATCGCGTCTAGCTCGGCTTTGACGTCGTTGACCTGGCCGGTAAGAATCTTGTTGTACTGCTTGATCCGGTCGTCGCTCAGCCCGTCCAGACTGGCCTGGTCGATTTGTTCGACGGCCAGTTGCAGTTCCAGCAGGCCGAGCAGATCGTTGGCTGCGTAGGCGACGTTGGCGCGCTGCATCAGTCCGGTTTTGCGCACGCGTTCGGTGGGATCGGTTTCGCGGTCGGGATGCAGGGCGCTGGCCAGCTTGCGGAAAATGTCGCGTACCGACTGCTTCAACTTGGCCTCTTCGGCCTGGTGGCGTGCTTCGCGCGCGCTGACTTTTGCCGGCCTGGCGGGCGCGGGCTGCTCTTCCGCTTCTTCTTTCATGCCGAGTTGCTCACCCATCTGCTGCGCCATTTTCACGCGCATCGCTTCCAGCATGGCGGCAGGCGAGCTGAGATCGGCGTCATCGTCCAGCGTGATGCCGGTCTCCCGATGCAAAGCCTCGCGCATGGCGGCCTGGTCTTCTGCGCTACCGAAGTCCAGATGGCTTGTGCTATGCCGCTCGACGATTGCGCGCAGAGCGTCATCGCTCCGGCCGGCATCCATCAGGTCGAATGCGATCGAACAAATGATGTCGGACAGTTTTTCGCGGTCGCGCTTGCTCATCGCCTTGCCCGACCAGGCCTCGTGAAGCAACTCGACCAGCGCACGCTGGCGCGTGTCGATGGCGTCCATCAACGGGCCGAGTTCGTTATCGGCCAGGGCGCGTATTTTCGGCAATTCGTCGTGCCACAGCGCCAGCCGGGCGCGCTCGGTTTCAAGCCGCTTGACCAGGGTATTGAATTGCTTGCGGGCCTTCGACAGCGGGGCGGCGGCAGGTGCGGCGATGCGCACGGCGTGTTGGGAGGGGAGGGGCATGGCGTGAACAGACGGTCGATGGAAACACACGATTATAAGAGGGATCTGGCTGCCAGGCTGCCTGCTCCGGCAGCCCGCCGGGGCGCATCGTCAAGATATCGTTCGATTATTGCGCCGTACGTAACAATGATTTACTCCGCCAGGGCTTTTTTTCAGGTTCTCCGCGATGACGATGCCTCCATCACATGATTGTCATCACAGATGCTGCCCGCCACGTGAATGTGGCCACCCGAGTCATCGTGCATGTCGTCTACGGCGGCCCGGCCGGCCGTGCTGAAAGCTCGCCAGGTCGTTCGCGCGGTGGGTGCTGTACGTGTTGACTAGCGTGAGGCTATTTGAGGGCCGAATAGGCTGTCGGCGTCAATAGCGAATTGTCGATCCGTTCGACGATCGGCCCATCGACTTCCGAGGCCGCGCGGGCAGCAATCCAGTCCGGGTCGGTGCTGAAAGCGTTCCAGCGGGTTTCGCGGTCGGCCAGGCTGTCCCATGCCAGCAAATATGTCAGGGTCTGGTTGCTGGGGCCCACCAGGTTTGTAAAAAAGCCGATCTGGCGGATGCCGTGCTTTTCCCAAAGGGGCAGGGTGGTATTGGCGAAGCGGGCGTGCAGCGCTGGCTGGCGGCCCGGGAGGCAATGGTAGACGCGTAGTTCAACGATCATTGTGATGCTCTTTTCTGTTGGCGCGCACGGTGGCGCTGCGCGCATTGACGGGAATGGCCTGCGCTTCCAGACCGGGAGTCTGGCCGTGCAGGTCGACGTTACGCAGTGTATCGGGTGGGAACAGCAGGCAGCAAGTGGCGCCGCCACAGTGGACCATGCCGGGCTGCTCACCCTTGCCGGTTGACGGTGGCGTCGAGGAAAAACGTGTAGCCGCTGTCGGTGGCCATGCTGGACGTCAAGATCATATTGATCGGCAAGCCCGCCAGGCCAGGGCCCGATGCAGTAGAAAAGAAACGGGTTAACAGCGTCTCGCATGAAGGGATTGTCCGGCACGGCAGCAGTGATAACGCTGAGGACGATTGCCCGCCCTGGATTTGTCGCGCCAGTGGAAAGGTGTGGCTTATGATGGCGCCTGTTGAATGGTCACATGAGAAAGCAGACGTTGGAACAGCAGGGATTCTTATTGACGCGGCACTGGCGCGATACGCCGGACGGGACCGAAGTGGACCTGTGGGTTGCCACGGCGGCAGGCGCGCGCCAGTTGCGCCTGCCGCTGCAGACATCGGTGGCATTCATTCCGCTGGCGCAAAAGGAGCAGGCCGAACTGGTGCTGCGCGGCGCTCCGGATGCGGACCTGCGGCCCCTGTCGCTGCTGGATTTTCAGCACCGGCCGGTGTTCGGCCTGTATTGCCGGCAGTACCGCAATTTATTGACACTGTCGAAGCGCCTGCGCGAGCATGGCATCGATGTCTACGAGTCCGATATCCGTCCGCCCGAGCGTTACCTGATGGAGCGTTTCATCACCGCGCCGGTCACGTTTTCAGGGCACGACAATCCTGGCGGCCCGCTGCTCGACTGCGTGCTGAAGCCCGCGCTGGGTTTTCGGCCATCGTTGACGCTGGCCTCGTTCGACATCGAAACCACGCAGCGCGGCGACCTGTATTCGATTGCCATCGAAGGCTGCGGCCAGCGTGTCGTGTATATGCTGGGGCCGCCGAACGGCATCGATGCCGACCGCGATTTTGACCTGGTCTATTGCGACACGCGCCAGCAACTGCTGCAAGCCTTCATCGACTGGGTGAAACAGTACGACCCGGATGTTTTGATTGGCTGGAACGTCATCCAGTTCGACCTGCGCATCCTGCAGCGCCATGCCGACCAGTACCGGGTGCCGTTTGCGCTGGGCCGCGACGGCAGCGCGATGGAATGGCGCGAACATGGCGGCCGCCAGGGCCACTTCTTTGCCGCAATTGCCGGGCGCCTGATCGTCGATGGCATCGAGGCACTGAAATCGGCGACGTGGAGTTTTCCGTCGTTCAGTCTGGAGAACGTGTCACAGACCTTGCTGAAAGAAGGCAAGGCCATCGACAATCCGTACGACCGCATGGCGGAAATCAACCGTCGCTTCGCCGAAGACAAGCCGTCACTGGCCCGCTACAATCTGAAAGACTGCGAGCTGGTCACGCGCATTTTTGCGCATACCGGCCTGATGACTTTTTTACTCGAGCGCGCCAGTGTGACCGGCCTGGCTGCCGACCGCAGCGGCGGTTCGGTGGCCGCGTTCGAGCACCTTTACATGCCGGTGATGCACCGCCAGGGCTTTGTGGCGCCCAACCTCGGCGATGTGGCTGCCGCCGACAGCCCGGGCGGCTTCGTCATGGATTCGCGGTCCGGCCTGTACGACTCCGTGCTCGTGCTGGACTACAAAAGCCTGTACCCGTCGATTATCCGCACCTTTCTGATCGACCCCGTGGGCCTGGTGGAAGGCTTGCGCGCCACCGACCCGGCGGACACCGTCGAGGGTTTCATGCAGGCGCGCTTTTCGCGGACCAGACACTGCCTGCCGGCCATCGTCAGGCAGATTTCGGACGGGCGCGACGCCGCCAAGCGGGCGCACAACAAGCCGCTGTCACAGGCGTTGAAAATCATCATGAACGCGATGTACGGTGTGCTGGGCACGCCCGGCTGCCGCTTTTTCGATCCGCGCCTGGCCTCGTCGATCACCATGCGCGGCCACGAAATCATGCACAGAACCCGCGAACTCATCGAGGAAAAGGGTTACCAGGTGATTTACGGCGACACCGATTCCACGTTTGTCTGGCTGGGCCGCTCGCATGACGGCGAAGCGGCAGACACCATCGGGCGCGCGCTGGTCGCCCATGTGAACGCCTGGTTCACCGACCATCTGGCGCGCAATGCCGGGCTGGCCAATGCAATGGAACTGCAATACGAAACCCATTACCGGCGCTTCCTGATGCCCACCATCCGCGGCTCGGACGAGGGCAGCAAGAAGCGTTACGCCGGCTTGATACGCGCGGCCGATGGCAGCGAGCAGATGGTCTACAAAGGGCTCGAATCGGTGCGCACCGACTGGACGCCGCTGGCGCAGCAATTTCAGCAGGCGCTGTACGGGAAAATTTTCCGGGCCGAACCTTATCGGGAGTATGTGCAGGACTATGTGCGCCAGACGCTCGGCGGCGCGCTCGATCCATTGCTGGTGTACCGCAAGCGCCTGCGCCGCACGCTCGACGATTACGAACGCAATGTTCCGCCGCACGTCCGCGCCGCCCGCAGCGCCGACGCGTTCAACCGGGCGCAGGGACGGCCGTTGCAATACCAGAATGGCGGCACCATCGCGTACCTGATGACTACAGCGGGGCCGCAGCCGCTCGAAGCGGTCACTGCGCCGATCGACTATGAACATTATCTGACGAAACAGTTGCAACCGATTGCCGATGCCATCCTGCCGTTTGTCGGCGACGACTTTACGTTGCTTACCAGTCCACAGCAAAACCTGTTCTGACTGTCAAGCAGTTTCCATCAATGTTGTCCGTGCGGTTAGTATCTGCAATATTCCATGTTTCTTGTGCACCCTCGCGTAATTGTTCAGTGATAATGATTGTCATGTAGCAACGAGAAGAATCCATGCCGACCACAGGACCGCGTTCACGCCATTCCGCCCGATCCGACACAGATCCTGCGCCCGTTCGCACCGGGCCGGTGGTATTGCGTGCGATGCTCTCCCACAGCCGGCGCCGGCCGATGGTACTGGCACTGATCGTTCTGATCGGTACACTTGCGGCGACCTGGGGCGCCTGGCGCGTCGCCGACCAGCAACTGGCGCGCAACTGGCAGGTCCAGTTCGATTTCGAAGCGCGCCAGGCCGTGCGCCGGCTGGAAGAGCGCATGGCCACGTATGAACAGGTGGAACGCGATACTCAGGCGTTTTTGCTGGGCAGTATGGATGTCACGCGTGCCGACTTCCGCCTGTTTATCGCGTCCATCAAGCTGGGCGAGCGATTTCCCGGCATCCAGGGCATCGCGCTGGCGCGCATTCTGACGCCCGCGCAGCTGGCGGACCATTTGGCGCAGGCACGCGCCCAGGGCTGGCTTGATTACGCAATCCATCCTACCGGCGCGCGCCCGTTGTATTCCAGCATCACCCACATCGAGCCGCTTACGGGCCTCAACGTGCGCGCCCCCGGTTTCGACATGCTCACCGATCCCATCCGCAGGCGCGCGATGGAGCGTGCGCGCGACAGCGGCGAGGCGGCTGCGTCCGGCAAAGTGCGCCTGATCCAGGAAGACGGGCGCGATGTGCAATCGGGCTTCGTCATGTATATCCCGGTGTACCGGCGCGGGCTGCCGACGGCCACGCTGGACCAGCGCCGCGCGGCCATCCTGGGCTGGGTCGGTGCGCCGTTCCGGATGGACGACCTGATGGCAGGATTGGGCGACGACAAGGCTGGTGCAGTGAGCCTGACGATCTACGATGGCAACCAGGCGTCGGACGCCGCGCGCCTGTACGACGCGCGTGCGCTGGCGCGCGCCGCGCACCACGAACCAGCTGGCTTTGCGCCGTCGTACGGTGCGGTGCGTGGCATCACGGTGGCAGGCCAGCCGTGGACGCTCGACATCCGCTCCACGCCCGCGTTCGAGCGCCGCATCGATGTCAGCAAGCCGCACCTGATCGTGCTGGTGGGCGGCTGCGCCAGTTTCCTGATCGCGCTGCTGGTCTGGATACTGGCCACCGGGCGCCGTCGCGCGATTGCGATTGCCGGCCACATGACGCAGCAGCTGAGCGCCAGCGAATTCCGGTGGAAGCACGCGTTTGAAGGCGCTGGCGACGGCGTCTGGGACTGGGATCGCGGCACCGGCGAAGTGTTCTACACACGGCGCTGGAAAGCCATGCTGGGCTACACCGATGACGACGTGCCGAATATCCATGACATCTGGCACCAGATGCTTCACCCGGACGACCTGGCACCCACGCTGGCCATCCTCGATGCCTTCCTGGCCAGCACCAGCGGCAATTACGAAGCGCAGTTCCGCATGCAGTGCAAAGACGGTGGCTACCGCTGGATTCTCGCGCGCGGCATGGCGGTCACGCGCGATGCTGCCGGGCATCCGCTGCGCACCATCGGCACCCACACCGATATCACGCGTTCAAAGGACGACGAAGCGGCCATGCGCGAAGTCAATGCGCGCCTGGACAGGGAGCGCCAGCGGTTCAACGTGATCCTGCAGCATTCTCACGACGCGTTTGTTGCGGTCAGTCCGGCAGGTGTGATTACCGACTGGAATGCCAGCGCCGAGCACATGCTGGGCTGGCGCGCGCAGGAAGCGATCGGGCGCGCGGTGTCCGACTTGCTGGTGCCACCGGGCATGCGCAGTGCCAGCCAGCCGGGCTTTGCCAGCTTCGCGGGCACCGGCCTGGGTGTGCTCGCCCGCAGCGTCGTCGAAGTGCAGGTGCTGCACCGCGACGGCCACCTGATTCCGGCCGAGCTGGCGCTGGCCAATTTTCCCGAGGGCGACGGCGTCGCCGTCAGCGCCTTCATCCGCGATATTTCGGAGCGCAAGGCGGCCGAGCGCCATGCCGCGGAGCGCAGCGAAGCACTCGACGCGGCGCGGCAGGCGTTGCAGCATGCCCAGAAACTCGAAGCGGTCGGCAAACTCACCGGTGGCGTGGCGCACGATTTCAACAATGTGCTGCAGATAATTAATGGCAACGTCCAGCTGTTGCAGCATATGCCGCCGAACGACGACAAGCTCAGGCAGCGTTTGCGCAGCATTGCCAGCGCCGTGGAAAAGGGCGCCAAGCTGTCGTCGCAACTGCTGGCCTTTGCGCGGCGCCAGCCATTGCAGCCGGTGGCGCTCAATCCACTGCGCGTGGTGCGCAACCGCGACGACTTGTTGCAGCGCGCACTGGGTGAATCGATCCACATCGAGTACCTGTGCGACGATCCTTTATGGAATATTTCGGTCGATCCGGGCCAGCTGGAAAACGTGGTCGTCAACCTTGCCATCAATGCGCGCGATGCCATGGCCGGCCAGTGCGATGGCGTGTTCACGATCACGCTGCGCAACCGCGTGCTGCATGCGGAAGACGCGCAGGCGCTGGCCGATATCGCGCCGGGCGAATATGTGCTGCTGGCGGCGTCCGACTCGGGTGCCGGCATGACGGAAGAAGTGCGCGCCCTGGCCTTCGAGCCATTTTTTACCACCAAGCCAGTGGGCGAGGGCACGGGGCTGGGACTGTCGATGGCCTACGGATTTGTCAAGCAGAGCGGCGGCCATATCTCGCTGTCGAGTGCGCCGGGGCGTGGCACCACCGTCGAGATTTTGCTGCCCCGTTCCACCGAGCTTGAATTGTCCATTGCGCTGCCGGTCATCGAGGCGGCCGCCGGTGGCAGTGAATCGATCCTGGTGGTGGAAGACGATGCCGACGTGCGCATGACCGTGGTCGGGACGCTGTCCGGGCTGGGCTACCATGTAATCGATGCGGTGGATGGCGCCAGTGCGCTGGCGCTGCTCGAGCAGGGTGCGCGCGTGGATTTGCTGTTTACCGATGTGGTGATGCCGGGCCCGGTGTCGAGCACCGACCTGGCGTCGCAGGCGCGCCGCATCTTGCCCCGGCTGGCAGTGCTGTTTACCTCCGGCTACACACGTAATGCACTGACCAGTGGTGGCCGCCTGCAGGAAGGCGTGCAGCTGATCAGCAAGCCGTATCAGCGCGCGCAGCTGGCGCTGAAAATCCGCGAATCGCTGCGCCGCAGTGCCACGCTGATGCGCTGAACGGACGCACCGGCGGCGTTGGCAGCGTCAGCAGCGTCAGCATTTTGCGTGGGCTTTATTGCGCCGGCTGCCCGTTCGAGGCCATCAAGCCGGCATCCACCGGCAGGTTGACGCCGGTGATGAGGCGCGCATCGTCGCTGGCCAGAAACGCCATCGCCGCAGCAATGCCATCCGCATCCTCGGGCGCGCCGAGCGGCATGCGTTCCTTGAATTTCGCCACCAGTTCAGGCTTCTTCAGCATGTCCTCGGTCATGCCGGTTTTCGTGAAGCTTGGATTGACCGCGTTGACGCGCACACCGTGCTGCGCGGCATCCAGCGCCATTGCGCGCACCATATTGGTGACGGCGCCCTTCGACGTGTTGTAGGCGAACATTTCCCAGTCGCCGCCCAGGCCGGACACGGAAGACGTCATCACGATTGCCCCGCGGGTTTTGATCAGTTCAGGCATCGCAGCCTTGGCCATGTGAAAGTAACCGGCAACATTGACTGCCATCACGCGGTCGAAGTCGTCTTCGCTCGTCGCCATGATGTCGCCCTGGCTTGCCATGCCGGCGTTGTTGATCAGGATATTGATTGCGCCGAAGCGTTCTACGGTGGCTTTGACGGCGGCAGTGGCGGTGGCCTTGTCGGCGGTGTCGCCCACGTGCACCAGCACGCGGTCCTGGGGAAATTTTGCAGCGGCTTCGTTCAGCGTGGCCGCGTCGATATCGAGCATCACGACGCGGGCGCCTTCATCGAGAAAGCGGCGCGTGGCGGCGAGGCCCATGCCGGACGCGGCACCGGTGATCAGTACGGTTTTGTCGTTGAAACGGGTCATTCTTTTTCCTTTCATGTCAGCCATAAAAACGGACTGGTTGCGCGCAGTGGTGAAGGCGGCATGCACCTCACCCTGCAGCGAGTATGGACATGCCATCGTGACGCCCGCGTTGTCTGCGAGGGCGCACGAACATCGAAAAATGACGATATCACAGCGATGTGGGCGCAGCCTTTACGGTTCGGGCAGGCAACGGTAATGCGCTTATGCGGGGCGGTACGGCGGTGCGCATGTGCTCGATCAGGGCGCGGAAGGCCGGTGCGGTGCGGCGCCGGCTTGGGTAGTAGAGGCTGAAACCGGGCAAGTCCGGCAGCCAGTCCTGCAGCACCGGCTGGAGCCGCCCGGCGTTCAGGTCGTCGTCCACCATCGCAGCAAACAGATACGCCAGGCCCAGGCCATCGAGCGCGGCCGACCGGATCGCCGCGCCATCGTTCAGTACCAATTGGCCGTCGGACTTGAACTCGATCTTGTTGCCGTCCTTTTCCAGCAGCCAACGGTGCAGGCGGGTCGACGTATTGTAGCGATAGCTGATACAGCGATGCGCCTTGAGTTCCTCGGGCGTTGTCGGCGCCGGCGTTTGGCTTTTAATTCGGCTTTCAAAATACGCTGGCGCCCCGACGATCACTATCGGAGAAGATCGCGTCAGCGGCATGACGACCATGTCCTTTTCCACCAATGTGCCGAAGCGGATGCCGCCATCGAAATGATTGGCAACGATGTCGCTGGTACCTTCATCGATCGATACCTCCACCGACACGTGCGGATAGCGCACGAAGAAATCCTGAAGAATAGGCCGCAGCAGCGTGTCATACGCCACAGGCAACATGGTGAGCCGCACGGTGCCAGACACTTCAGTGCGCAATTCCTGCAGGCTCTGCAACGCGTTGTCGATGTCGCCAAAGGCCGGGACGAGGGTTGCCAGCAGATGCTGTCCTGCCTCGGTGGAGGCCACGTGGCGGGTAGTGCGTGCCAGCAGCGCCACAGCAAGGCGCTGTTCCAGCTGGCTTACGGTATAGCTGAGTGCCGATTGCGAAATGCCGAGCTCTGCGGCCGCGCTGGTGAAGCTTTGGCGGCGCGAACAAGACGCATCGGCATTGGCGAGCTACTCCGACACGGTCTTGCCTCGGTTGTGGCGTTATCAGACGTTCAGCGCGTGGATGACCGACACGATGCATGACGCAGGCGATCCGACCATCAACGGCAAGTTTCGACAGATGACTGCGCGGGCGCGGCTGGATGAATTGTTCAGTTCCAAGACGGCTGCACACCTGCACAGCGCGTATCAGCGCGGGACGGCTTGAGGACGGCGTCTGCACGTTGCGCGCCCAGATTTTGCTTGATCGCCGGTGCTTGCGACATGCTTGCTGCCGGCAAGAAGAGAGTGTGTTGTCTCGATCCATCCGGCTATTCCAGCAAAGCCTTCGCTGCGCCCGGGGGGCGCTCTGAGGTTGCGGGGCGGAGCGCCGGTAAGTTTGCCACCAGGTTTGCCTGGTTGCGCCAGTTGCGATGAACGTCTGCTCTGGATAGCACTGCGCCGTGAACCTGAAGATGAATGCGTCGTCAGCGAGTCCGACGCTCCGTGCAGCGGACGTATCTGGGCGCGGTTAATACCCGCAAAGCGACGTGGTGGGGCACGCCGGCATGGTTCATGAAGGTCAATGCTGGCCCCACACCTTCGCGCTCGACGATATCGAGCGCGTGATTGATATGCTCGGCCGTTGATGTATCGTTGCGCGGATCGCTGTTCATTCGACGTGACATTTAATGCTCCCTGAGCCGGGCGATTCCTCGTGGCAGCTACGCGTGGTCCGGCCTGGATGCTTTGCTGTGAAGCTTCGAAAGCCGGCAGCCGATTCGTCGTCATGTGGGTGCCTCGCCGATTATTCTAACCAGTTTCAGCGCGCAGTATTTCAATGGCGCGGCGTAATAATGCAGACCGTACATGCGTGCCGAGAATTTCCATCGCCGGCTCGGCGCGTGCGCGGTGAAGCTACGGTATATTCCAGCTCCTGGCCAGACAATGCGCATTGTCGGCGCGTGTCGCAGGCACCAACAAACGGGGTCGAACAACCGGCAGTGGCCGGTGAGAAAGGAATGAATCATGAGCAACAAGAACATCGCGCTGGTGGTCGGTGCGAGCGGCATCATCGGCAATGCGCTGGTCGAGACATTGGCAGCGCATCCCGACTGGACAGTGCGGGCTCTACGGCGCACCGACGTAGCCGGCGTCGCCACGATCGATGCCGATTTGCACGATGCTGTCGTCACGCGTGCAGCGCTGCGTGATGCCGGCGATACGACCCACGTGTTCTATGCCGCACTCGCACCGCAGCCCGATCTGGCCCACGAGGAAACCGTCAACCTGGCGATGCTGGAAAACCTCCTCGACGGCCTCAAGGCAGTGGACGCGCCGCTGCAGCGGGTGGTGCTCTACCAGGGCGCCAAGGTGTACGGCGTCCATCTGGGCAAGGTCCACGCGCCATTTTACGAAAACGACCCGCGCTATCTCGGCCCCAATTTTTACTACGCCCAGGAAGATTTGCTGTCTGGCCGTGCCGAACGCGACGGGTTCGACTGGTCGATCTTGCGTCCCGACGTTGTCGTGGGCAGTGCTGCCGGCAACCCGATGAACATCACCGTCACGATGGCGGTCTACGCTGCGCTGAGCCGGGCACGGGGCCTGCCGCTGCGCTTTCCCGGCACGTCCGTGACCTACCGCGACGTACTGGCCCAGGTGACCGATGCGGGCTGGCTCGCGCGCGCGAGCCTGTGGGCAGCGCTGGCGCCAGCGGCACGCAATGAAGCGTTCAATCTGGTCGGAGAACCATTTCGCTGGGAGCGCATCTGGCAGCACGTGGCTGACGCGTTCGATATGGAAGTGTCTGCGCCGCAGCCAATGTCGCTGGTGCAGCAGATGCCGTCGCTGGCAGGCGATTGGGCAGAACTGGTCGCGCGCTACGGCCTGCAGGGGCCGGCGTTCCAGAAGCTGGTCAACTGGGGCTTCGGCGACTTTATATTCAACTGCGAGTTCGACGTCATCTCCGACATGGGCAAGATCCGCCGCGCAGGCTTCGTGGAGCCATCCGACAATGAACAGTGGATCCGGACGGCGCTGCAATGGCTGCGGGAGAAGAAGATCATTCCGTAAGCTCCCGCGCGCCGGTGCGGCGGCGATGCTAATGCGCGTCGCCCAGCGCACTCAGGTAGTCCTCATCGGTCACCTTGTCCATCCACACGACGTTCACGCCATCGAGCGCTTCCTGCACCGCGATATGTGTCATCGATGTGGTGGCGGTGGCGCCGTGCCAGTGCTTGTGGCCGGGTGGGCACCAGATGACGTCGCCGGCGCGGATTTCCACTTTCGCTTCGCCCTCGCATTGCGTCCAGCCGCAACCCGCGGTGACGATCAGCGTCTGGCCCAGCGGGTGCGTATGCCATGCCGAACGTGCGCCCGGCTCGAACGTTACGCTCGCAGCCGATACGCGCGCGGGCGCCGGCGGGGCGTTCAGGGGATCGATGCGGACGGTGCCGGTGAAATAAGCTTCAGGGCCTTTGACGGATGGCTGCGATCCTGCGCGTTTGAGTTCCATGATGATTCCTTTATGTGTGGTGAAGTGAAAAAACCGGCTTTAATTAACTGGGGCGACTGCGCCAGCGCGCTTGGCAAACACATCCTTGAACACCGGCATGGCCGAGAATACGTTCGGCCAGCCGGCATAAAACGCCAGTTGCGTAAGCATCTCGCCGGCTTCTTTTTCGCTCAATCCATTGTCCATCGCGCGGTTCAGGTGATAGGTAATTTGCGCAACCTGGCCGGACGTGACCAGCGCGCTGACGGTGACCATGCTGCGGTCGCGCGGCGCCAGGCCCGGGCGCAGCCACAGGTCGAGAAAGAGCGCATCCGTCGTGTACTGGACGACGCCCGGCGCGACATTGGCGA
This sequence comes from Pseudomonadota bacterium, assembly GCA_030853745.1. Lineage (GTDB taxonomy): Bacteria > Pseudomonadota > Gammaproteobacteria > Burkholderiales > Burkholderiaceae_D > JALYUM01. The sequence goes on from JALYUM010000034.1 coordinate 15,017, forward strand.
AGTTGTCGGCGACGGTTTTCTTGCGCGCGGCTTCCGCTTCCTTGTCGAGGGGGAGGGGCGTAACTTTGGCGGCTGGCAGCTGGTCGGCGCCGATATGGCGCGCCGCGAAGACACCCTCGACTGCATTCAAAGCGCCCATCGCATTCGGCCAGCCTGAGTAGAACGCCAGGTGCGTGACGATCTCCGAAATTTCTGCCGCCTTGACGTCGCTGTCGAGTGCGCGGTTCAGGTAGAACGGCAGCTCCAGCGGTGCGTTGCGGGCGATCAGCACGGCAAGGGTGACGATGCTGCGGTCGCGCGCCGAAAGCTCCGGCCGGTGCCAGACGGCGCCAAGCAGCACATCCTGGGTGTAGTGTTCGAATGCGGGTAAAACCATGTGATTCTCCTTGGTTGCCGGTGTGGGGGCCTGCGCGCGCGCGGGCGACTGCGCTTGGCCGGGTGTAGCAAGCCAGCTTGAACAGGCCAGTGCAGCGATTGCCAGCCGCTGTTTATTTGCCGTACTGTTCATCGCTGACTTTCTCCATCCAGTCGACGTTCCGCCCGCCCACCTTGTCCTGCAACGCGATGTGCGTGATGCCGGTCGTCGGCGCGGCGCCATGCCAGTGCTTCATGCCGGGCGGCGTCCAGACGACATCGCCCGCGCGGATTTCCTGGACCTTGCCACCCCATTGCCGGACCCGGCCCGCGCCATGCGTGACGATCAGGTATTGCCCGGCCGGATGCGTATGCCAGGCCGAGCGTGCGCCTGGCTCGAACGTCACGGCCGCCGCCGATGACGGCAGCGGTGCACGTTCGGCAAATAGTGGCGCGACGCGTACATTGCCTGTGAAATTCTGGGCCGGCGGTTTCATCGACGCCTGTTCTGCCGCGCGGTTGATCACCATCTCCTGGGCGGATGCCGCTGCGGACAGTGACAACGCAAGCATGCTTGCAATGATCAATTTCATGTTGTTTCCTTTGAGTGGGTTGGTTTTACGCGTCCCGCGGCGACAGCAACGACAGCGGCCAGAATCAGCACGCCTGCGCTCATGCTGAAGGTAGCCTGGTAGCCGGCGCTGTCGAACAGGACGCCGCCCAGGGCTGCGCCCGATGCAATGGCCAGCTGGACGACGGCGACCATCAGGCCGCCGCCAGCTTCGGCGTCGTCCGGCAGTGTGCGCGCCAGCCAGCTCCACCAGCCCACCGGGGCCGACGTGCCGAGCAAACCCCAGCACGCCAGCAGAATGGCAGTGAGCGCGGTAGAGCTGCCGAATACGATCAGTGCGATGGCAATTGCCGCCATCGCCAGGGGGATCGTGACCAGCGTCCGGTACAGATGGTGTTGCACCAGTGCGCCGATCAATACCGTGCCGATAAAACCGGCCACGCCAATCGCCAGCAGCATCAGCGACGTGGTCATGGCGTCCGCGTGCGTCACGGTTTCCAGGAACGGCCGCAGGTACGTGAACAGCGCGAACTGGCCCAGGAAAAACAGGCTGGACGCCAGCATGCCCAGTGCTACCGGCGGGTTTTTCAGCAAACCGAACACGCCGCGCTTGCCGTGGGTTGCATGCGCCGGCATCGCGGGCAGGCTGATCGCCTTCCACGCCATGGCAATCACCGCCACCGGCACCAGGCAAAAGAACGCGCCGCGCCAGCCGACGATGGCGCCGAGAAAGCTGCCCAGCGGTGCGGCGACGACCGTCGCGAGGGCATTGCCGCCGTTGACGATGGCCATCGCCTTTGGTACCTGATCGCGCGGCACCAGGCGCATGGCCGTGGCAGCCGACAGCGACCAGAACCCACCGATGGCCACGCCGATGAACGCGCGCCCGATCATGAAGACGGCGTAGTTCGGTGCGAAGGCCGCGATGGTGCCGGAGACCACCATCAGCAATGTCAGCGCCAGCAACAGCACCTTGCGGTCGATGGCGCCGGCAATCGACGACAGCGCCAGGCTCGTCACCAAAGCGAAAGCGCCGGAGACCGCGATGGCCTGGCCGGCCTGGCCTTCGCTGACGTGCAGGTCGGTGGCAATCGATGTCAGCAGGCTGACTGGCATGAATTCGGACGCGACCAATGCGAACGCGCCCAGCGCAAGCGCGAAGACGCCGCCCCAGCATGCCGTGTCGCCCGCGTCAATGTTGTTGGTAGAAATGTTTGCCTGCATGAGTCATATGTCCGTGTAAAAAAATAAAAATCAGGCCTGCGCAGGCAGGTGCGCCAGCAACTTGTCGAGCGTGATGGGATACTCCCGGATGCGCACGCCCGTGGCGTTGTAGACGGCGTTGGCAATGGCCGCAGCCACGCCGCTGATGCCCAGTTCGCCGACGCCTTTTGCTTTCAGGGGCGCGATGCTGGTATCGAGTTCGTCTAGAAAAATGGCATCGAGGTGCGGCACGTCGGCATGCACCGGCACCTCGTACCCGGCCAGGTCGTGGTTGACGAAAAAGCCGTGGCGCTTGTCGACGACAAGTTCTTCCATCAGCGCCGCGCCAATGCCCATCGTCATGCCCCCGATGATCTGGCTGCGCGCAGTTTTCGGGTTCAGGATGCGCCCGGCCGCGCACACGGCCAGCATGCGCCGCACGCGCATTTCACCGGTGGCGGCATCGACTGCCACCTCGACGAAGTGGGCGCCAAAGGTCTGCTGGCTGAACTGTTTGGCGAGGTCGCCGTATTCCATCGTGTCCTGTGCTACCAGCTCGCCCGTGCGTGCGGCAAATTTCAACGGGATGCTGCGCGCGCCGACCGTGATCTGGCCGGCGGCGAATTGTGCGTCATCCGGATGGAAGCCCACCTTGCGTGCCACCAGTTCGCGCAGCTTGACGCAGGCCGCATAGACCCCGGCAGTCGACGACGCCGCGCCCCACTGGCCACCGGAACCGGACGACTCCGGAAAGCGCGAGTCGCCCAGCTTGACGACAACCTGGTCGACCGTGACGCCCATCATCTCGGCAGCCGTTTGCGCGATGATCGTGTAGCTGCCGGTGCCGATGTCGGTCATGTCGGTTTCCACCGTGACGATGCCGCGCCGATCGAGACGCACGCGTGCTGCCGATGTGGTCACCGGTGCGCCGCGCACGGCGCCCGCCATGCCGGTGCCGATCAGCCAGCGGCCCTCGCGCCGGCTGGCCGGGCGCGGCGAACGCGCGCTCCAGCCGAATTTTTCTGCGCCGAGGCGCAGGCACGCGATGAACTGTCGCTGTGAAAACGGTTTGGCTGGATTTTCCGGATCGACCTGCGTGTCGTTCTGGATGCGGAATGCCAGCGGGTCGATGCCGAGTTTTTCGGCCATTTCATCCATCGCAATTTCAAGGCCCATCATGCCGGGCGCTTCGCCGGGGGCGCGCATGGCGCTGCCTTCCGCGAGGTCGAGGTGGGCAAGACGCAGGCGCGTCATCCGGTTGGCGCCGGCGTACAGCACGCGGGTCGCTGCGGTGGCTGCTTCGGGCCGGCCGCCGGCGATATTGCCGGACCAGCTTTCATGGCCGATGGCCGTGATCGTGCCGTCTTTGGCTGCGCCGATGCGGATGCGCTGGATCGTCGCGGGACGGTGCGTGAGGTTGTTGAACATGAGCGGGCGTTGCAGCGCCACTTTTACCGGGCGGCCGGCATGGCGCGCGCCCAGTGCGGCCAGCACGGCGTCTGCCAGGATGGTGCCCTTGCCGCCGAACCCGCCCCCGATATACGGCGACACCATGCGCACGTTGGCAGGTGGCATCCCCAGAGTTTTGGCCAGGTCGCGCACGCCCCAGTTGATCTGCTGGACCGATGTCCACAGCGTCAACTGGTCGCCATCCCATCTGGCGACGGTGGCATGCGGCTCCATCATCGCGTGGGCCTGGTCGGGCGTCGTGTATTCGGCATCGAGCTGTACCGGCGCGGCGGCAAACGCGCCGTCGAAATCGCCGATCGCGGTTTCCGGTGGCGGTGAGAATTTGCCCGGCGTCGACAAGGGTGCGCCATCTTTCGCCGCCGCCAGGTCGAACGCGCCCGCGGTGCGGACATAATCGACGCGGATCAACGCGGCGGCGGCGCGCGCCTGCTCGAACGTGGTTGCCACCACCAGCGCGACCGCCTGGTGATAATGGTCGACTTGCGGGCCGGCGAGGGCGCGTGCCGCGTAAAACTCGCCCTTGTCCAGCTTGCCCGCGTTGGCAGCGGTGACAACTGCCAGCACGCCGGGAGCCGCCTCGGCACGGGTACTATCGATCGCGGCGATGCGGCCCTTGGCGATGGCCGCGCCCAGCACGACGCCATACGCTGCATCCGGTGCGGCAGCGTGCTGTTCATACGCGTAGGTGGCCATCCCGGTCACCTTGAGGTTGCCCTCCACGCGGCTCACGGGTTTGCCGATCACGCGCAGTTGGTCGATCGGATTTTTGCCAGCAGGCTTGTCGAATTTCATCGGGCACTCTCGTTCATGACGGTTCAACAGTCATCGTAGCGCGCCATCCAGTGCGAAAATGCAGCAAAACGGGCATGCGTATATGATTTCCTTTCATGAATAACGAGACGGGTACAGCGGTATGGCGCGCGACAACATCAACGACATCCTGATTTTTTTTGAAGTGGCCCGCGCACGCAGTTTTACGCGCGCCGCGGCCAAACTCGGCATGACCCAGTCGGCACTCAGTCACATCATTCGCGCACTGGAAGAGCGGATGGGGGTGCGTTTGCTGAACCGGACGACGCGCAGCGTGTCGCCGACCGAGGCGGGTGCGCGCCTGTTGGAGAATGTGGCTCCGCGCCTGGAAGAAGTCGAGGCGGAGATCGCTGCGGTCAGCGACCTGGGTGACAAGCCGATCGGCACGATCCGCATCACCGCCATCGATTATGTGATCGACGCGGTGCTCTGGCCCCGGCTGGCCCCGTTGTTGCCGCAGTATCCCGATCTCCACGTCGAAATGCACGCCGATTACCGGCTGACCGATATCGCCGCCGATCGCTACGACATCGGCGTGCGCTATGGCGATCAGGTGGAAAAGGACATGATTGCCGTGCGGCTGACGGAGGCACTGCCGTTGACCATCGTCGGTTCGCCCGCCTATTTCGCGTGGCACAAGCAGCCGGCCACGCTGGCCGAACTGTTGAAACACAATTGCATCACGCTGCGCCTGGCCACGCAGGGCGGGCTGTACGCGTGGGAGCTCGAGCACGAAGGCCAGGCAATCGACGCGCGCGTGCGCGGGCAGGTGGTGTGTTCAAGCGCCGGCCAGATGATCAATGCGGCGCTCAGCGGCAACGGGCTGGCGTTCGTGACAACCGATATGGTGGAAGAGCACATCCGCGCCGGGCGGCTGGTGAGCGTCATGCCCGACTGGTGCGGCACTTTTCCCGCCTTGCACGCCTACTATCCCAGCCGGCGCCATGCGTCGCGCGTGATGGGCATCGTGATCGATGCCCTGCGCTTCAAGGGCTGACCGGCGCCATGCGTCTTCAGCGGCGTACGCGCCGGTACGACGGCGCCAGCCGCAGCAGCGCGGCGAACGGTTTGCGGTGCCTGAATGCGATGCTTTCCATGCCATGGCGGACGCGGACCCAGCCCGCTGACGACTTGTGGCGGTTGGCGTTGCGATCGGGTTGTTGGGCGCCGCACATCATGATGCGGTGCCAGGCAGGGAACAGCGGGGTACGAGTGAATGCATGCGTGATTGGCAAACCGCGGGCGCGGCCGGCCACTTCCTGAAATACAAAAGCTTGCTGCGCAGACGCGCAAAAACGACCTGTTACCGTCGTGCCCAACCGGCAGCGTCGCCGCTGCCGGTCTGCAGGAAGTATAGAGCGGTGGTTGCCGGTATCAGCAGGTTTGTTTCTCAAAAGCTACATTATTGTCGTGGGAAATGTGGCTTTTCCGCGACGGCTTGCCAGGTTGCTCAGTGATCGCTCTTGCGCATGCGCGTGCGTTTTACAGCGTGCAGCCACACTGCGGCGATGCGCTCGACGCCAGCGTATTGCGGTGTCGCCAGTTCTTCCCCGAATACGTCCGGATCGAGTTCTTCATAGGTCCAGGCCTGGCAGGCGGTGTCCAGCAGCGGTGCGATGGCTGCCAGAAAAGCGTCCTGGTCGCCATCGATTGCGACACCGGTGTACAGCAACAGGCTGCCGCCCGGACGCAGGCGCGCCATGGCGACCTTGACAATGTACGACGACAAAGCCGCTCCGTTCGCGTCGCCGCCGTTGCGGTACGTCAGCGCTGTCGGATCGTGCATGAACGGGGGATTCGAGACGATCAGGTCGAAGTCTCCATCGATACCGTCGAGCAGGTTCGATGCCACCGGCGTGACGTTCATCGCCCCGGCCAGACCGGCATTGATCGCGGTCAGTGCCAGGCTGGCCGGGTTGATGTCGGCGGCAAATACTTCCGCCTCGGGAAAGCGGCGCGCAATCTGCACGGCGCCAGGGCCGGCGCCGCAGCCGATGTCGACCACGCGCGTCGGCGGTGCGGCCAGTTTGCGCAATGCGCGCTCGATCGCTGCAACGAAACGGTAGGTATCCGGTCCAAAGAAGACGCTGTCGTCGCTGGTGGTGGGGAATGCGCTGTGAAAGTAGCCGCGCTCGCCGAGGGTGGACGCGCGCACGGCGCTGCGCGGCAATGGACCGGATTCGTCGAGCACGCCGGCGCGGCGCATCAACGCCACGATGTCCGGCGCGACGGCCGGCGTTTCCGCGTGTTCGTCGAACGGACGGCTCCAGCCAAACACGCCGCGCAGGTCGGTGGCGGCATCGTTGCCGGGACGTGCATTGATGCGCTGGTGGCTGGCGGGTGTGATGGTGGTAAAACGATAGTGGGCCGCTTCGAGGGCCCGGCCGAGTGCGAACAGCGCGTCGCGGTCACGGAGAATCAGGGTCATGGATAGGAAAAATCAATGTGATGGCGATGGAGGCCGTACTGTGGCATGGTGGCGCGGGGTGCTCCGTACGCCATCGAACGGATGGCGCGCACAATCTGCGCCATATGTGAGGGGTCGAACATACCGGCCGCAAAGCTTCTCGCATACTCCAGCCTGTTGCAGAACGACCATTTTCCCGATTGGAACCTTGAGATGAAAAACAAATTACCGGCTGCTGAACTGAAGGGCCGCATCGAACGCGAAGTCGAGCGTGAACAGTATCAGCGCACGCTGAACGACGAAGCGAAAACAGGCCTTGGCAACGATGAGGAATACCGCATCAAGGACGCACGCCAGACCAGCAATTCGTCCGCGTTGAAGCGTCAGTCATGAAGTGGGAAGGCAATCGCCAGAGCGATAATGTCGAGGACGGGCGGGGCGACGGTGGTGGTGGCGGCGGCGGGGGCGGCTTCGGCATCGGCGGCAAATCGATCGGCATCGGCACCATTGTCATCGCGCTGATCGGCTCCTACTTTTTCGGCATCGACCCGTCTGTCATTCTCGGTGGCAGCGGCAATGTCAGCGCACCTGTGCAGCAGCAGGGGCCGGCGCCGGCCTCATCGCCTGCCGACGACCGTCAGGTAGCCTTCGTCAAAACCGTGCTGGCCGATACTGAAGACGTCTGGACCACTATTTTCCGCGCCAACAACAGTACCTACGTAAAGCCCAAGTTGCATCTGTTCACGGGTGGCGTGGAGACTGCGTGCGGAACCGGGCGCAGCGCCTCCGGTCCATTTTATTGCCCCGGCGACCAGAAGGTCTATATCGATCTCGCGTTCTACAAGTTGATGGAGCAGCGCTTCAATGTTGCCGGCGATTTTGCCAAGGCTTACGTGATTGCCCACGAAGTCGGCCACCACGTGCAGAACCTGATGGGCATTACCGAGAAGGTCGATGCAGCGCGCCGCACCAACTCCGAGTCGCAGCAGAATGCCATGTCGGTGCGCCTCGAACTGCAAGCCGACTGCTTTGCCGGCGTCTGGGCCAACCATGCCAACCAGGCACGGTCGATTCTTGAAAGTGGCGACGTGGAAGCCGCACTGGCAGCTGCCACTGCCATCGGCGACGATACGCTGCAACGCCAGTCGCAGGGTACCGTGGTCCCGGATTCGTTCACGCACGGCAGCTCGGCGCAGCGTGTGCGCTGGTTCAAGAAAGGCATCGACAACGGCGACGTCGCGCAGTGCGATACATTTACAGCGCGTCAGTTGTAAAAAAACGTCGGCACTAGCCAGCATGGATAGCCCATGCTGGCTGTTTGCGTTTTAGCAAAGAATGGTGCGCAGTTTCCCCGACTATCGACAAATGTCCCGCCCGCTTTCTGTGGCAGGCAGATTCGACGGGAGATACCATGACGATGCGCATCACACTGCTCACAGTAACGATTGCCTGCGGCGCGTTCACCGCGCTGGCGCAGGCTGCCCCGCTGACCGTTCCCGCAGCCCAGATCGCCAAACAACTGAACGCTGGGCGTGCTGCCCGCGGGCTCGATCAGGACCATGGCTTTTTACTGGTGCAACAGCATCCGGGCACAGCCGGCACCGAAGTCGTGCGCGCCATCCATACTTACAAAGGCGTGCCGTTGTTTGGCTCGGAATCGGTGCTGGTCGTCGATCCGCAGGGGAAAATTCTGGCCGAGTCGCGCGCGGAACGGCGCCAGCACCTGGGCCGCGGCAGCAGCAACAAGCTGCGCGGCCTGACCACCAATTTTACGGTCACGCCCGTGATTACACCGACAGTGGCCATCGGCGCCGCACTGGCGTCGTTGCCGGCCGCGTCGCGGCACGTCAGGCCGCCTGTCGCCGAGCTGATCATTTATCCCATCATGGCCACACGGCGCGTACCTGCCGCCGCCAATAAACCCGAGCAGGAACTGAATGCGCTCGACTTGCAGGAGGAAGTGGACCGCTACGCGCTCAGCTACCTGGTACATACGCGGATGCAGGATGGCGACAGGCCGGTATACCACGACACTGTCGTCGATGCGCGCAGCGGTGCCATTGTCGACCAGTGGAGCATGCTGCAAACGGTGGTGGGCCTCGGCTACAGTCAGTACAGCGGTGCTGTAGCGCTCAGCACCAGCGCCACCGCCAGCGGTTTCCAGATGATCGATCCGGTGCGCGGCACCGGCGGCGCATTTGGCGGCATGGCCATCACCAATGCCGACCACGGCACCAGCGCCGGCAAGGTCTACACGAATGCCAGCAATACCTGGGGCGACGGCAAGCAATATGTCAACGGCGGCAGCACGACGGACGCGAACGGGCAAACCGCTGCCGTAAATGCGCTGTGGGGCCTGATGAACACGTACGACATGCTGAAAAACGTGCTCGGCTGGTCTTCCCTCGACGGCAAGAATACCGCGACCTACATTGCCACCCACGTCAACAGCAGTTACGACAACGCCTATTACAGCGACACCTGCGGCTGCATGTTCATCGGTGACGGCGCGTCGTTCAACAGCCTCGGCGCCATCGACGTGATCGGCCACGAAATGGGCCACGGCGTCACCGCTGCCACCTCCGACCTGGTGTATTCGGGCGAATCGGGCGGGCTCAACGAATCCAGCTCCGACATCAACGGCGAAGCCACCGAAGCGTATGCGCGCGCGGGCGGTAAAGGCGACCGGCTGCCCGCGGACGGGAACGACTGGATGATAGGGACCGAGATCAGTAAAAACGGGGAGCCGCTGCGCTGGATGGTCAAGCCCAGCCGGGACGGCGCCAGCCCGGATGCGTGGAGCACCGCGTTGAAACGGCTCGACGTGCATTACAGCAGCGGCCCGAACAACCGCATGTTTAATTTCCTGGCGCAGGGTTCGAGTGCCGACCAGGCCAACGACGCGTACAGCAAATACCTGTTGGCGGCACCCCATGCGATGCACGGTGTCGGGCTCGACACGGCGTACCGGATCTGGTTCCGGGCCGCCACCACCAAATTCACCTCCACCACCAACTACGCGGTCGCGCGCGCCAAATTGCTCGAGGCCGCGCAGGAGCTGTATGGAAAAGACAGCCGCGAGGCGATTGCCGTGCAGCGGGCGTATGCGGCCATCAATGTCGGTCTGGATGTAGCTGAATAAGAACATCCCCAACCACTCTCACTGCATTGTTACTTTCAGTTATATTGTGTATTCAATTACTTTTGACGGGAAAGCAATGAAAGCTGTGAAAGTTGCGATGTGCTTTTTGTTGAGTGTCACCATCGCTGCCTGCGGTGTGGTGGCAGACCGGTTTCCCGGTACCGTGGTGCCGCCGCCGACCGATCTCACCGGCCAGTGGACACTCGATTTTGCCGGCAAGACCAGTGTGTTTTCCCTGACGCCTGCTGCGACCAACCACTACCGCGTGTCGCAGCCGGGTTCGCCGGAACCCGACACCGTCATGGATGCCAGCATCCAGCTCTGGCAGGGTGCGCCGTTTCTGATCATCGCCGACCTCAACCAAAAAACTGGCACCAGCATCTTCCGCGTGCTTGACGCCAATGCCACCAGTATCAGGATTGCCGCCCTCGATCCTGCCAAAACGGCAGCCGTGCTGCAAGCGCGCGGCTTGCCGATTGCGCGCAAGAAAATGTGGCTGTACGAAGAGATTGTGTTGACGGGACCCGCCATGGAGGCGGTGCTGGCGACGCCCGCAGCCGATGTATTCGCGATGAGCGAGGGCATGACGCTGCACCGGGTCCAGTAAGCGCAAAACAACCATGCTCCGGCGTTTCGCGCTGCTTGCCGGAACGCCGGTTACTCTGCCATCAGCGGATACGGATTGACTGGCGTGCCTTTCCACCACTGCTTTTCCGGCGTCAGCTGAACTACCGCAAAATGCAGGTGCGGGGCTTTCGGGTCCGAGTTGCCGGTCACGCCCACATACCCCACCAGGTCGCCGCGTTTCAGCAGCATGCCTTCCTTGATGCCATCGGCGTATTTGTCGAGATGGGCGTAGTAATACGCGTATTTCTCGGTCGGTTCGAACTGATACACCGTCAGGCCACCAGGCACGCTGTTGAACAGTTTGGCGACCTTGCCATCCGCCACCGCAAACACTTTGGTGCCTTTTGGCGCCATGATGTCGAGCGCTTCGTGGTGGCGTTCGGTGCCGCGCGGCGCGTTGTAGGTATCGGTCAGCTGGCTGAATTTCACGCCATCGACCGGCACCATCAATTTGCCCGCAGGTGCATCGCTGGCGGCGACGTTTGGCAGTGACGGCGTGTCCGTCGGACGCAGCGGCAAATCTGCTTCGGTCAGGTTCGGTGCTACCGGCGCCACAGTCGGCAACTGGCTGTCGAGCACCGCGGCTGAGTTGGGTGCCGGCGGTACTGGCGGTGCAGCCGGTGCGGGCAGGGCAGTGGCACCCGGCGCAATGATGGCAGGGGCGGCGTCATGCGGCATCTGGCGCAGGTACACAAACAATCCGGCGGCGCCGATGAGTACGCCGACGATCAAAGTGAGTAGCCATTTCATGGTTGACGCTCCTTAATTGGTCAGAACGACTTGCGTGCCGGGGGCCACCAGCGCGGCAACTTCCTGCACGCTCCAGTTGGTCAGGCGGATGCAACCGTGCGATTCGGTTTTGCCGATGGTGCGCGGGACCGGTGTGCCGTGAATACCGTAATGCGGCTTCGACAGGTCGATCCACGTCACCCCCACCGGATTGTTGGGGCCGGCAGGGACAGTGGCTTTCTTGTCGCCCACCTTGGCATCCCAGAACAGTTTCGGGTTGTAGTGGTACGTCGGGTGACGCGCGACGCCGTTGATTTTCCAGGTGCCGATGGGCAGCGGGTCATGCACACTGCCGGTCGAGGCCGGGTACTGCGCGATCAATTTCCCCTCGGTGTCGTACACCGTCAAAATCCGGCCGGCCTTACTGACCATGACTTTCGACGCCTTTGGCAGCGGCTCGGTGCCCAGCACGTTCGGTACCATGATCTGCTCACCGGCACGCGTCAGATCCTTGCCCGGGTTCAGGCGCGCCAGCAAGGCAGGGCTGACGTGGAATTTTTCGCCCAGGCCTTCGGCGGCATTTTCGTAACCCATGGCCGGCAGTTTCGCCTTGGCGGCCATGTCTTCGGGAATTGCCACAAATGGGCCGGCCGTGTCTTGCGCCGTGAGCGTGTACGGCACCACCATCGCGGCGGTGTCCTGCGACAGCGCGGCCCAGGTAGCGGTATCGAGTTTGCCGGTCACGGGCAGGTTGTTGGCTTTTTGATAGCCGGACACGGCATTGCGCATGTTCGAGCCGGAGGCGGCATCGATCTCGCCGGAAGAAAAGTGGGCACGGTCGAGCAATACCTGGGCGTGCAGCAGTTGTTGCGCTTCCGGTGTCAGGGTTGCCCCGGCGGCGGGAGCAGACGCAGTAGCTGGGACAGGTACAGGAGCAGGTACAGGGGCAAGCGCAGGGGCAGGCGGTGCAGGTACAGCTTGCGCGGCCATGGCAGGAATGCTGGCGCACAGCAGGAGGGACAGCAACAGCGATGGATGACTGATTTTCACATGGTTCCCGCAAAACGGTTGGAATACACCAATAGTAATGCCGCTGGGAACTTAGGTCTGTGCGGCATCGTACTGACTGCGCCCAGCGTTAGAATGGCGGCATGACTTACGACATCCAGTTCCTGCCTGCCGGGTTGCACTGTTCCGGCGCCACTGCCTCCGTGTTGCACAGTGCCGAGGCGGCCGGTATCAGCCTGCCAAGTTCTTGCAGAAACGGCACCTGCCGCACCTGCCTGTGCCGCATGCGCAGCGGCAGGGTGCGCTACCTGGTCGACTGGCCTGGCTTGTCCGCCGACGAACGAAGGGACGGCGACATCCTCCCGTGTGTCGCCGTCCCCTTGTCGGACCTGGTGCTGGAAGTGCCGTCAGCGCGGCGCGGCGGCTAGCCGGTCAGCCTTCCCACTGCTCCATGCCGGCCATGCCTGGCTGGCGCGCAAGCAGCGTGCGTCCGGCTGCGGGTGCGCGCCTGACCGGGGCGACGACCGGGGCGGTGACGGTGCGGGTGACGGCGGACGGCGCCAGTGTAAAGGTGCCGACCAGTTGCGCGAGCACGCCCGACTGGTCTTGCAGCGAGCCGGCAGCGGCAGCGGCTTCTTCGACCAGTGCCGCATTTTGCTGGGTCACTTCATCCATCTGGGCGATGGCGGCGTTGACCTGCTCAATGCCGATGGACTGTTCATGGCTGGCCGAGGCGATTTCGCCCATGATGTCGGTGACCCGGGTGATCGATGCGACAATGTCCGTCATGGTCTGGCCGGCCTGGTCGACCAGCTTGCCGCCAGCCTCGACCTTGCTGACCGAGTCGCCGATCAGTGCCTTGATTTCTCTTGCGGCCGATGCCGAGCGCTGGGCCAGGTTGCGCACCTCGCTGGCCACGACCGCGAAGCCGCGGCCCTGTTCGCCGGCGCGGGCCGCTTCCACGGCAGCATTCAGCGCCAGGATATTGGTCTGGAAAGCGATGCCGTCAATGACGCCGATGATATCGACGATTTTCGTCGACGAGGCATTGATCGACGCCATCGTCTGGACCACTTCGGCCACCACCGCGCCGCCCTGCGCCGCCACTGCCGAGGCCGACGCGGCCAGCACATTGGCCTGGCGCGCGTTGTCGGCGTTCTGACGCACGGTGCCGGTCAGTTCTTCCATCGACGAGGCGGTTTCCTCAAGCGAGCTGGCTTGCTGCTCGGTGCGTGACGACAAGTCCAGGTTGCCGCTGGAAATTTCTCCCGCCGCCGTGGCAATGGTATCGGTACCGCTGCGAACTTCGCTGACGATCTGCACAAGGCTCGCGCGCATTTTTTCCATCGCCGCCAGCAGGCTGTGCTGGTCGCCCGGCTGCAGGAGCACCGCGTGGGACAGGTCGCCCGCCGCGATCAAACCCGCCACTTCGGCAGCGTAGCCTGGCTCACCGCCAAGCTGGCGCGTCAGGCCGCGCGTGATGAACAGCCCGATCGCCACACCAACGGCCAGGCTGCCAATCACCATGGCCAGCATCAGCGCGCGCGTGCTCAGATACACGTCGGTCGATGCCTGCGCCGCGTCGGCTGCGGCTTGTTCCTTTTGCTTGCTCAGCACCGCCATCTTTGCATCGAACAGGTCGGCGGCGTGCTTGTATTGATTGAACATGAAGTCGGCGGCAGCGATGCGGCCGGCGTCGCCCGGCACCACGGCCAGCGCGCGCAATTCCTTGAATCTGGCTTCGAACAGCACGAATTGGCGGTCGAGATCGGCAAAGATTGCCTTGCCTTCCGCAGTGGTGAACAGGGGCCGTGCAATGCCGAGCTGCCTGATGATTTCCTGGTGCGCCTGCTCGGAAGTTTTGTCGAATTTGGCGCGCGTCGCGTCGTCGGGCGCCAGCATGACGCTGCGCACTTCGCGGCCCATGTACACCATATTGATGTTTGCCTGTTTCAGGGACGAAATGCCGAGCAGATCGACCTTGTAGGCACGCTCGGCCTGGTCGTTCATCTTGGCCATGTTGAACACGCCGATTCCGGCCACCAGCGCGCCCAGCAGGGCCACTATCATGAAGCCGCCCTGCAAGCGCGTACGCACTGTCATCGTTGCAACCATCAGTCTTCCTCGTTCATTGTCGAATGAGGTCACTGTACCGAGCCTGAACCACGATTGCCATGCCGATTCAACAATGTTGTTGTGCCTCGGCAACGAAAATTCGGAAAAGTCAGAAAATTCTTCTGGCGGATTATTTGTTTGGCACGCTTTGCAGTGATGTTTCAATCACTTTCAATACCGCTGGCCAGGATGGAGAACTGGTAGCCACTTCATCGTAGTGGCTCGCGCCGGGCAGAATGACAACTTCGGCGCGGTCGCCGGCTTGTTGCGCACGCGCGGCATAGTCGTGGGCCACGCGCGGTGGCGAGACGGTGTCCAGTTCGCCGCTGATCAGCGTCGTGTGGCTGCCGTTCGGCATCAGCTCTGCAGCATTCGTATCGGAAAACACATCGGGCCGGGCGGCGGAGGGCAAGCCGGTCAGATCGACCATATCGCGGTCGCAACTGCTTTTGATCAGCGCCTGTTCGCGGCGCAGGTCGGCCAGGCCACCGAGGCTGACGATTTCCCGCACGGGCAGCGGATGCGCCTGAAACAAGGGGCTGCTGGCGGCAATACGGCCGCGTCCGGCCAGCCATTGCACCAGCTGGCCGCCGGCCGAATGGCCTACCGCGACAATGCGTTGCAGGTCGAGGCGATGGGTGACCGCCTTGGTCGACAGCAAGTCCAGCGCAGCGTTGATGTCCTGGTAAGTGCCTGGATAACCGCCGCCTTCTTCATCGACGCGACGGTATTCGACATTCCAGACCGCAATGCCACGCGCGGTGAGTGCGCCAGCCATATTGCGCAGCTGGCCGATGCCGCCGAATGCGCGCGTCCAGCAGCCGCCGTGCACCAGAACCGCGACCGGAAACGGACCGGGCCCGCCAGGGACAAACAGTTCGGCATACTGCGATGGCGCTTTGCCATACGTGAAGGTGGCGCTTGGCACCGGGCCGGTCAGGGCCAGGTAGTCGGCCAGTTTCATCGGTGTGGCGCTGGCGCCGATTGCTGCAGCAGCCAGCGTTGCGCACAGCACGGTTTTGGAGGAGAGCAGGGGCATGGGAGCGATGGGATCGTGTCGGGAAGTGTGACTATAACAAGCCGACGCACGATTGAAACAGCGCCGCCGCGCACCAGGCACGCCATGCTAGGCTGCTGCTTCGATTTTTCGTAAAAAGGAGGCTTCCGAATGACAGATTTCAACCCGATTACTGCACTGCAGAGCCATTCCACCCCGGACCCTGATATCAATCCGCCCAGCGATCCGCCGGTCGTGCCGACGCCGGTGCCGGAACCAGTGCCAGTGCCGGACGATGTTCCCGCGCCGGCCCATGCCCCGGTAACCGAACCAGGCATGCCTCCGGCGCCGGTGCGCGCCAGCTGAAACTGGCAGCTTACTGTTTGCCGTCCTTGGGCAGCACCGGAATGCTGCGGATCGCTTCCTCGGTATCGTGCTCGCCCGGTGTTTTTTCGCCGCTGCCAATATCTGCTTCTTGCGGCATGCCCGGCGCGGTCGCGGCAGGTTCGGTGGTGGCTGGCGTCGTGTTGTTTTCAGATGGCATTGCGTGCTCCCTTGCTGATGAATGAATGAATGAATAACTGAATCATGCTAACAGCGGGTGCGCTTGCACGTCGCCCTGTACATCCGTGCATCGTCTGTTGCTAGAAGGCTACAAGTTGGTTTTTTATGCTTCGCGGGCGCGTGTGCGCGATCGAATGTTTTTATAATCGATCACACAGACCACGACAGATACCGCTACAGGGAGCCGGCACATGAGCAATTCCTTACATAACAAAATCTACCTCGGCCGCCATTCGCTGCTGGGTGCACGGCGCCTGCAGCGTGTGCTGCTGGTGGGCGCCATTGTCGGCGTGGCCGGCGTCTGGCTGGCACTGGCCAGCTGGCGCTGAAGCACCGGCAAACCTGACAATGTTGCCGTGCCGGTTGCCGCGCCAGTGTTGGGCGGTTACCATGGCGGCCTACATTGAAAGTGCGCATGAAAAACGAAAAACTGACTACCGATGAATTTGACGCGCTGGAATTCATCCAGCGCGGTGCCCGTCACGACAAGGTGAACGCCTGTGTCGGGCGCAATGCCAAGCGCCTGAACGGCCTGAAAATGATTTCTTACGGCCGCGACGGTTCGGTCACGATGACCGACAAAGGAACGCAGATCCTGTTCCTGCGCCGCTGCATCCAGGGCCTGCGCGCATTGAGCGCCGACGGTGCCGCCGGCGTCGACAACGATGTCACCCAGTTCCTGATGAAAAAATCGCACATCGCCGCGCGCGAAGCCGGCGGTTTCGACGTGACCGAGCGTGGCCGCGAATCGTTGGCCGACATCGCTATCCAGGAACAGATCAAATAATTTCAGCGATGCGCAAAAAAAAGGGGCTGCGTATGTGCAGCCCCTTTTTTATTGTGTCCCGGGATCAGTTGTACGAGCGGCGGCGGGCCGGGTACACCAGCGTGCGGATGGCAATTTCTGCCGGCACGTTCATCGAGGCCAGGAACTCGGCGGCGCGTTGCAGGCCGACGGTAGGAATCGAGGCAATTGCCTGGTTGATCAGGTCGCAGGTGCGAACATCGGTGCGCATGATGCGGCTGCCGTGGCGTTCTGTCGTCATATTCATGGTTGTTTCCTCGTTGTTTGTCGCTGAGATCAGGCTTTTCAACGATTGTAGGCCAACGATGTATAAACAGCTACAATAATTTTCGTCAGGGATGTTTTTCAGGCAATGTGCTGTGCCGCTGCAGGCGGCAGATGGTGGCCGCGCCGCAAAAGCTGTTCAAATTCATCGGCCGGCAGCGGGCGGCTGAAATAATACCCCTGGATTTCGTCGCAGCCCATGCGGCGCAGGTAGTCGAGTTGCTCGAGCGTTTCCACCCCTTCGGCAATCACAGCCAGTTTCAGATTGTGCGCCAGCGTGATGATCGAGGCGACAATGGGCGATTCACTGCCGTGCCGGCCGATATCGCTGACAAACGAGCGGTCGATTTTAAGTACATCGATCGGGAAGCGCGACAGGTAGGACAGGCTCGAATAGCCGGTGCCGAAATCGTCGATCGACAGGTTCACGCCCAGCGCCTTGATGCGGTGCAGGGTTTCCACGGCGGGGGTGATGTCGCTCATGAACAGGCTCTCGGTCAGCTCGATTTCAAGGGACGCCGGGGCCAGGCCGGTTTCCGCCAGCACTTTTTCCAGGTGCGGGACCAGGTCAGCGGCACCGAACTGGCGCGCCGACAAATTGACTGCCACGCGCAAGTTGCCCAGCCCGGCCTGCTGCCACGCCATGTTCTGGGCGCACGCGGTGCGCATGACCCAGGCGCCGATCTGGACGATCAGGCCGGTCTCTTCGGCCACGCCGATGAAACGGATCGGCGCGACCATGCCCAGCTCGGGATGGCGCCAGCGGATCAGCGCTTCCATGCCGACAATCTCGCCGCTGCCAAGGTGCACTTGCGGCTGATAATGCAGGACGAATTCGTTACGCTCGAGGGCATTGCGCAGCGCGCTTTCAATTTTGACGCGCTCCAGCGCTTCTTCGTTCATCAGCGGCGTGTAGAACTGAAAATTGTTGCGGCCCAGTTTTTTGGCGTTGTACATCGCAATGTCGGCGTGTTCGATCAGCGTATCGGCCGGGGCGCCGTGCTGCGGATAGACGGCCACGCCGACGCTGCACGTGACAAAAAACTCGTTAGCGCCCAGCATCACGGGACGCGCGACGGATGCCATCACCCGCTCGATGATCTCGGGCGACAGCGGATGATCGGCATGGGCGGAGAGGACCACGACAAATTCGTCGCCCGACAGCCGCGCCACGGTATCGGTGTCGCGCAGCGCACTGCGCAGCCGCTCCGCAATCGTCATCAACAGCACGTCGCCAGCCTTGTGACCCATGCTGTCGTTGACGAATTTGAAGCGGTCGAGATCGATCAGCATCACCCAGACCGGCAACGCCGTGCGGTGCGCAAGGGCCACTGCCTGGCCCAGACGGTCCTGCAGCAGGCTGCGGTTGGGCAGCCCGGTCAGTGCGTCGTGCTGGGCGACGTGGTGCACGCGCTGCT
Source organism: Pseudomonadota bacterium (assembly GCA_030853745.1). GTDB lineage: Bacteria > Pseudomonadota > Gammaproteobacteria > Burkholderiales > Burkholderiaceae_D > JALYUM01. The sequence continues at coordinate 33,501 of JALYUM010000034.1, forward strand.
CGGCTTCCTTGCGCTCGGTGATGTCGCTGCCGGTGCCGCGGTAGCCAAGGAAGTTGCCCAGCTCATCGAAAATCGGCTCGCCGTTGATGGCATACCAGCGCCGTACGCCGGCATCGTCGAACGCTTCATATTCGACATTCATGAATGGCTGGCGCGCCTCCAGCTGGGCAATATGGCGCTCGCCCCAGGCTGACTCGCGCATGCCGGGCACGGCTTCCCACAGCGTCCGGCCCAGCAGCGACTCGACCTTGATGCCGCCCTTGGACGACAGTCCGCCGGTGATGGCGGTGAAGCGCAACCGGGCATCCTGTTCCCAGTACCAGTCGGACGACAGTGCGACCAGCTGGCGGAAGCGCTGTTCGCTGTCCTGCAGCGCCTTTTCAGTGCGGCGGCGCGCGCTGACGTCGTCGACCAGGCGTGCATTGATGTCTTTCAGATCGGTCGTGCGCTCTTCTACCACGCGGTTGATGCGGCGGGTGCGCCGGGTTGTCACCTGCACAAAGGCCGTGGAAATAATGGTGCAGAACAGGCCGCCCAGCAGCACCAGCAGCGAGCCCAGATGATCGAGCAGGAACGGCCGCGGCAGCGCGGTGACCGTCACCAGCCAGTTGCGGCCGGCCACCGACAGCGTGCGTGCAATGCTGGCCTGGCGCGCCGGGGCGTACCATGGCGTGTGGACCAGCGGCGCCAGCGCCTGCGGTGCGCTGGCGTACACCAGCGTGGCAGGATCGGGCCGGTCGCCGCTGTAGAGCGCCAGCGCCACCAGGGTATCGTTGAGCAGGCCGGCGCGCGCCATGATTTGCTGCACCAGCGCGCGGCCGCGCAGCATGACGGCGGTTTCGCCCAGCAGCGCGCCGCGTGCGCCCGTGCCGTCGGACCGGGCATACACCGGCATCATCACCGCAAAGCTGGGTTCGGGGAAATTGTTCTGGGCCATCGCAAACAGGCGGGTGGCGGTTGGACGGCCGCTGGCTTCGGCCAGGCGCAGTGCGTCCATCACTGCATCGTTATTGGTCACGTCGAGCCCCAGTGCGGCTTCGTTACCGGCCAGCGGCTCGACGGACGTGACGACCCGGTATTGCGGACGGTGCGGCACCGGCACCAGTTGGCCGTCGACCAGTTCGGTGAAGGTCAGGCCCGGGCGCAGGCGCCCCAGTTCGGCTTCGACGGCAGCGCGTTCGGCGTCGCTGACAAGGCGGCGAAAACTGAAAGCCTGGATGAAGGGATGGCGTTCCAGCAGCGGCGCGGTGAAATCGCGGTACTGGGCGCGCGTGACCGGACCGACCGCGGCAAACAACGTGTGCGTGGCCATCAGCACCTCGACAGCTTCGTCCAGGCCGTGACCCATGGTGGCGACGCGCATGTCGGCGCGCTGCGAAAATGCCAGCGCCATATTGTCGGCCTCGAGCCGTCCGACACCGGCAAACAGGGCGAGGGTAGTGGCCAGACCGCCGGCCAGCGTGAAGGCGGCCGCGCGAGAAAGGAAAAACGGCAAAACCCAACGCAACATCGTGATCCCGGTAAGTATGCTGGAACCAGGCAGGTTCTCGCGCATATCCGTACAAGTGTGTCACAAGAATACTGACTACGGCAACATTGCTGCAACGAAATGAAGTAAATTCAACTTTCTTGTGGTGCAACTGCCACCTTGCGCAGGGCCAGCCACGTCACCAGCATGTGCGCCATGGTCCGGTGCAGCCAGCCGTTGCCGCGCCCGTGGCGGCGCCGGATGCGGTGCTGGCGGCACTGCGCCTGCCGCGTCGCACGGTGCAGCGCATAGATCACGTGGTTGTTGCCGGCGATGTCATCGAACCAGCAGACCTGCGCATCAAACGCCGCATCGAGGCGCGCCAGCATCGCTTGCCATTGAGGATCGTACGTAAAAATATTCGTGACCAGCACGCCGCCGTCGACCAGCGCGTCGCGGCAGGTGGCGTAAAAGCGCGCGCTGCCGAGCGCGGGCGGCAAGCCGTGCCGGTCGAAGCCGTCGAGCATCAGCACGTCGGCAGAGGCAGGCATGGCAGCCAGGTAGTCGACTGCATCGGCCTGAACGACGCAGAAGCGCGCATTGTCGGGCGGTATGCAAAACTGCGTGCGCAAGGCGATCACATCGGCGCGCAATTCAATGACGGTGATGCGGGCGTGCGGAAAGACGCGGTAGCAGAATTTCGCCAGCGAACCGCCACCGAGGCCCACCATGACGATATGGCGCGGGCGTGGCACAAACAGCACAAACCCCATCATGGCGCGCGTGTAAGCGAGTACCAGCGCGGTGGGCCGGGACAGCGACATGTCGCTTTGCATGTCACCGGGGGTAAATTCGAGGCTGCGGCGGTCGCCGCGGGTCACGACCAGCGGCGGGCTGTTATCGTGCGGCTGGAGCAGTGGCGTGGACATGGGCCAAGTGTAGCCGAGCATGTGCGGAAGCGCGAAGCCTTGTTTCCTGCTGTCATTCTCTGCTACAGTCGGCGTGCACCTGACTGGAGACGTTCCCCATGCTTCACCCTGATTTCACGCCGTCCTGAGATGGACGCAAATACCATGATTCTGGCGCTGGCGCTCGGCAACCTGACGCTGTGTGCCGTGCTGTACTGCTTCACCGACCGCCATGGCGTCTCGCTCGGCCTGAGTCCGTGGGGCGGCGCGCGGCAGGCGCAGGGCGTGGCCTGGCTGGTGCTGTATTTTGGCGCCATGGGTGTGCTGCCCGAAGCGCTGGCGATGCAGTGCGGCTATTTGCTGCTGATTGCCGGCGTGGGCTGGGAAGCCGGCGCGCAGTGGGAAGCGGCCGGGCGGCTGCGCTGGCGTCGGATCGCGGTGCCGGTCATTGCGGTGGCGCTGCTGGTTTATCTGGCGTGCAGCATTGTCGATATGCCCGGTTTGCGCACGGTGGTGCTGGCGCTGATCCTGGGCAGCCTGTACTTGTCGGGCGCAGTGGCCCTGTTGCGCGGCTGGCGTCGTGCCAGCGGTTTGCAGCGCATGCTGGCACTGGCCACGCTGGTGCTGGCGCTGGTGATTGCAGCGCGTGGCCTGCTGGTGGTGCTGACCCCGGATGGCTGGACCTGGCTGAACAACAAGCTGCTGCGCCAGGTGGCCCCGGTTGCCTTTCACCTGCTGGCGCTGGTGAACGCGTTTGGCTCGCTGCTGCTGGGGCGCGAGCAATTGCAAGCGGAACTGGTCCGCCTCGAGACAGTCGATCCGCTGACGCAGGTGCCGAACCAGCGCGGTTTTCTGGGGCTGCTGGCGCCGTGGATGGCATTGGCGCGCCGGCCCGGTTTGCCAACGGCGCTGGTGCTGCTCGACCTGGACCACTTCAAGCGCGTCAACGACAGTTACGGCCATCCTGCCGCGGATGCCGTGTTGCGCAATGTGGTCGAGGCATGCCGGCGTCAGTTGCGCGACAGTGATGCGCTGAGCCGGATGGTCGGCGTCGAGTTTGCCATTTTGCTGCCGCGCACCAGCCTGGACGATGCGGCCATGGTAGCCGAGCGCATCCGTGCGGCCATCTGCGCGTCGCCGGTGAAAGCCGAACGGGCGCTGATCGGGATGACGGCCAGCTTTGGCGTCACGACCATCCGCGCGGATGACAGCACAGTCAGCTTGCTGGCCCGGGCCGATATGGCGCTGCGCGCAGCCAAGGAGGCGGGCCGCAATCGGGTGGAACAGGCGTCGGCCGCAGTGCTGGCCGACGGATGAACGCACGGAAAAGGTGAAAATCGACTATATTGTTTGACTTTTTTACAGTATGGAGTGCCCGATGGCCACCAAACCACGCGTTGTCAAGGCCACGGCCCCGGCAGCGAAGACCACGCGCGCTGCAAGCAGCACCTTGAAGACAACCGCCAGCAAAGCGCCGGCAAAACCTGTCAAACCTGCCGTGAAAGCAGCCGCGAAGCCGGTCGTCAGGTCCGTCGTAAAAGCGCCGGTCACGGCTGTCGCCAGGCCGAAAGCGGTCGCGCGGGCAGTGGCCACGCCGGCAGCTACATCAGCAGTCAGGCCAGCGGGCAGGCTTTCCGCCAAGCCTGCCGCGAAATCTGCCGCGCAATCAGTGGCAAAGCCAGTGGCTCAGCCAGCCGCGAAGCGAGCTGCAAAGCCGGTGGCGCAGCCAGCTGCAAAGCCACTGCCGAAGCGCCCAGCCGCTAATATTCCGGCGGCGTTGAAGCGCGCGGTCAAGGCAGCGGCAGCCGTTCAGCCGGCAGCCGGCAACCCGGTGCTGGTGCGTGACAGTTTCACGATGCCCGAAGCGGAATATGCGGTGTTCGCCAGCGCCAAGCAGCGCTGTCTGCAAGCCGGTGTCGAGATCAAGAAGAGCGAGCTGCTGCGCATCGCCATGACGCTGGTCGGTCAGCTCGATGTGGCCATGCTGCAGGCCGTGCTGGCCGGCTTGCCACAACTCAAAACCGGCCGTCCGCGCAGCGAGCAGTAAGCCTGCGCGCTACTGGCGTGCACGCCGGTTACGCGCTCTCAGAGCCCGCTTTAGTGGGTACTCGTGCTGGATAAATCCTTGAGTTCGCGGATGCTGATATTCGATTTCTCGTGCATTCGCAGCAGGATCGTCGCGCCCACGGCCAGTTTGCCGTGGCGAATTTTACTGATAATGGGCGGCTGCACTTCGAGCACGCGGCATAGTTCGGCATCGTTCTTCAGCTTGAGCTTGTCGATGAGGGTGTCGAGCAAAGGATTCGGCACGAAACTCGACGGCTCCATCTCGCGTGCCCGCTGCATTGCTTCAAGCATTTCCTGTTTTTTTTGCCGTACGTTCATGTCTGACTCCACAGTTTGCCAGCAATAAGATATTGCAAGAAAGCCGCCCGTCCGTGATAAACCGCGTATTTTTTCTGGGGGGTGCGTGGTGATAATACTATGCGTCTGCACGAAAAACTCATGCACAACATATTTATATCGTCAACTGTGTTGTTTTATAAAGGTTTCTGCACAGGTTGCAATCCGGAACGTGTCAGCATCAGCACCTGGTCGGCCATGCTCGCGGCCGCCAGCGAATGGGTGACCATGATGGCGCCCGCGCCAGTCGCCTTGATTTCCGCACGCAATAACCCCAGGATGGCGCTGGCAGTTTCCGGGTCGAGATTGCCGGTGGGTTCGTCGGCCAGCAGCAGCGCGGGGCGGTGCACCAGCGCGCGCGCGATCGCCACGCGCTGCAGTTCGCCGCCTGACAGCTGGCGCGGAAAATCGGCGCCGCGGCCGGCCAGTCCCACCGCGTCGAGCATGGCATCGGCGCGCGCCGTGCTGGCGTGGTTGAGCAGCAGCGGCAGCGCAACGTTCTGGCGCAGCGTCAGGTGCGGCAGCACGTGAAACGCCTGAAAAATGAACCCCATGCGGGTGCGGCGCAGGCGCGTGGCGGCGTTGTCGTCCAGTGCCGCCATCGGCTGGCCGTCGACCAGCACGTCGCCGGTATCCGGCACATCCAGGCCTGCAATCAAGTTCAGCAAGGTTGACTTGCCGACGCCCGATTCGCCCATGATGGCGACGAATTCGCCGGCCTTGAAGACATGCGACAGCGCGGCCAGCACGGGCCGGCCGGCGTAGGATTTGGAGAGATTGCGCAGTTCCAGCATGGTGGGGATTACCTTGTGACGAATTAGCGGGTCAAGCTTCGGCGCAGGCCGAAACTGGCGGCGTCCACCAGCACCACCAGCAACAGCATCGCGATGATGACGGTGGCCGCTTCCGGCATCTGGAACAGCGACAGGTGAAACTTCAGCATGCCACCGAGACCGCCGGCGCCGACGACGCCCAGCACCGCAGCGGCGCGGATATTGTTTTCCCAGCGATACAGGGTGTACGACAGCATTTGTGGCAGCAGCAGCGGCAGCGTGGAATAGACGAATGCCGCCAGCGCCGAGGTGCCATTCGTGCGCAGCGTGGTTTCGGCGTGCAGGTTGGCATCTTCCAGCGAGTCGGCGAACAAGCGTCCCAGCACGCCGGTGGTGTGCAGCGCCAGCGCGAGCATGCCGGCGAATGGCCCGAGGCCGGCGGCCACCAGCAAAATGGTGGCCCACACCAGTTCGGGAATCGAGCGCATGACGTTCATGACAAGCCGTGTGGCTGCCCTTGGCGCAGCGCCAAACCGGCCGGCCCCCACCAGTGCCAGCGCCAGACCGGCGCCCACCGCCAGCAGCGTGCCGAGCGCCGACATGGCCAGCGTCTGCAGCGTGGCGATGAACGTTTTGTAGAGGAATTTGCCGGACGTCTCGGGCGGCGCAAAGCCGGACAGGAAGTCGCGCGTGGTGGCTAGCGCGCTGGCGCTCCAGAAGCCGGACCAGTCGAGGTTAAGCGTCATAAAACTGGCGACGACGAGCGCCAGCATGCCGATGGCCAGCGGCAGCGTAGTGCGGTTGCGCGGCGGTGGCGAGGGAAGGTTCATATGAGATCCCTCCGCAGCCATTTGGACACCAGGTCGGCTGCGGCGACCAGCAGCACGAACATGATCAGCATCGTGGACACCTCGCTGCCGGCCATCATCTTGATCGATTCATCCATGCGCTGGCCAAGGCCACCTGCGCCGACAAACCCCATCACGGCCGAGCCGCGGATGGCGCATTCCCAGCGATACACGGTGTACGACACCAGTTCGGCGGCCGATTCGGGCAGCGCGCCGTACAGCAGCGCCTGCATGCGGCTGCTGCCATTGGCCAGCAGCGTATCGCTGGCGTGGGCGTCGGAAGATTCGAGAATTTCTGCATACACCTTGCCCAGCATGCCGCAATAGGTGAGGGCGATGGCGATCACGCCGGCGGTCGGACCAAGCCCGACGATGCGCACGAACAGCAGCGCCCAGACCAGTTCGGGCACGCTGCGGAGCAGGATCAGCACCAGGCGCACACACTGGCGCACAACTTTGGCACCGGTGCGCATGCGGCCAGTGCCGAGCATCGAAATCGACAGTCTTTCAGTGGCAATCAGGGTCAGGGGAATGGCGCCCACCAATGCCAGCGTCAGGCCGCACGTGGCAATCGCGACCGTCACCCAGGTTTGCTGCAGTACCATCGTCAGGAATTCGCCGCTGTGGGCCGGGGTCAGGAAGTCGGCCAGGAAACGGCCGGTGGCTGCCAGGCTTTGGGCGTCGAACAAAATCCACGGCTTGAATTCGCTGTAGACCAGCATTGGCCAGAGCAGCAACAGGGCGACAGCAACCGTCAGCCAGCGCTGGCGCAGCGCGGGATCGGCGTACGGGGAAGTCATCAAAGACAGGCACCTACTGCCAGCCGCTCGGGGCTGTCATGAAAGGCGGGTTGCGGCGGGTCCATCGATTCGTTCAGGTAGAGCGCGGCGATCATCGCGTCGGTCACTTGCTCGCGCGGCGCGTCGAACACAATGCGACCGGCACGCAGGCCGATGATGCGGGCGAAGTTGGCACGCGCAATATCCACTTGGTGCAGGCTGCAGACCAGCGTGGCATTGCGGGCGGCGGCTTCCTGCTGCAGCGTGGTCAGCGTCAGTTGCGACAGCGTGGGGTCGAGCGCGGACAGCGGTTCATCGACCAGGAAGGCGTCGGCGCTGGATAACAGCACGCGCGCGAGGCCGCAGCGCTGGCGTTCGCCGCCGGAAAGCCGGTCGACGCGCGCATACAGTTTGTCGCCCAGGCCGAAGCGGGCCAGCGCATCGAAGGCGGCGCGCGGTTCGGCCGGCGTGAAGAGCGATGTCAGAGCCTGCCACAGCGTCCAGTGCGGCAGGCGGGCAGCCAGCACGGTTGTCACCACGCGCTGGCGCGGTGGCAGCGGCGGCGTTTGCGGAGCCAGGAACAGGCGCGCGCGCATCGCGTGGCGCGCCTGCTGGTTCAGCGTCCACGGATCGACGCCGAAAATAGTCAGTGTGCCGGACGTGGGCTGGTGCGCGCCGGCGAGGGTGGCGAGCAAGGTGGTCTTGCCGGCGCCGGAAGGGCCGATCAGCGCAACCTGCTCGCCTTGTTCGATGACCAGGTCGAGCGCGTGCAGCGCCGGTGCCGCATCGGCGCGACTGGCCAGGTGGTGCACCGTGAGTTGCGCGAGGCAATAGGTCATCGACATTGTCAGCTTTCTTCAGCTTACTTCAGCAGCCTGGCGTTCTTGGCAGCAGCTTCGATGGCCGAGTAGTTTGCCGGCTTGGTCGGGATGAACTTGCTGGCGCGCTGCAGGTCGAGGATTTCCTTGTCGGCCGGCTTGTTGATGTCGAGCGCCAGGAAGGCATCGGTGATTTTCTTTTGCAGCGCGGCTGGCATGCTGGTGCTGACCGACCAGTTGTAGTCGTAGAAGCCTGGCGTGGTGTAGAACACGTGCACGACTTTGGTGTCGACTTTTTTGGCTTCCACCAGTTTCTCCCAGACCGAGATATTCAGCGCGCCCGCATCGACCTTGCCGCCGGCAACGGCAGCGACCGTTGCGTCGTGGGTGCCGGAAAACGCGACTGCTTTCAGGTCGGTGTCCGGATCGATTTTTGCGGCCAGCAGATACGAACGCGGCATCAGGTGGCCCGACGTCGACGACTCGGAACCGAACGACAGCGTTTTGCCGCGCAGGTCGTTCAGTGTCTTGATGTTGGGCGATGCGGTAATGAATACGGAGCGGAATTTTTCATCTTCGGCACGCTGCACCAGCGGCACGACCTGGCCTTTGCTGCGGTCGTTGGCCTGCACGAACGTGAAGCCGCCGAACCAGACCATGTCGAGCTTGTGGTTGATCAGGCCTTCGACCGAGGCGGCGTAGTCGGTAACCGGGGTGAACTCCACTTTCAGCCCGGTGGCCTTGGCCAGGTACTCGCCCAGCGGCTTGAACTTGCGCTGCAGTTCGGTCGGGGCTTCGTCAGGAATCGCCGAGACGCGCAGCACGCCCGGTGTGTTCTGGGCCGACGCGGTGGCGGCGGTAAGCATCAAGCCGGCAGTCATCGCGGTGGCGAGCAGGGTTTTCATGGCGGAAAAGTGGGTCATAAATGCTTTCTTGTTGGGTAAAAAAACTGCTTCGGGAAACGCCGACAGGGCCGCACGGGAGGGCAACTGTGCGCCGCATGGATTCGGTTATCATAGCAAAAACGACAATCCAGCCCCTACCATTTCGCGTCACGCGGCGTGGCGGCACGAATGATAAACCTTATGCTGATGCCCTGCACGCTTGACGATCCAATCGCTGAACCGACCGAAGTGCCGCCGTCCGCCGCGCAAGAACTGGCGGCCGGCCTGATGGCGAGCGCGGCGACCATGTCGCCCAAATTCCTCTACGACGCCCTCGGTTCCAAACTGTTCGAAGCCATCTGCGAACTGCCCGAATATTATCCAACCCGCACCGAAGCGGCAATTTTTGAACGCCACGGCGCCGACATGGCGCGCGCGGCTGGCAGCGGCAGTTGCCTGATCGACCTTGGCGCCGGCAATTGTGCCAAGGCGGCCGCGCTGTTTCCCCTGCTGCAGCCTGCCGAGTATGTCGCCATCGACATCTCGGCCGATTTTGTGCGCGACGCGTTGAACCGCTTGCAGCAGCGTTTTCCCGCCATCGCCATGACGGCGCTGGGACTGGATTTTTCGAATGCACTGCAATTGCCCGACACGATTCGTGCGGCGCGGCGCCTGTTCTTTTATCCGGGTTCGTCGATCGGCAATTTCATGCCGGACGAAGCACTGGCATTTTTGCAGCGCGTGCACGGTGCCTGCGGCGACGATGGCGCGATCCTGATCGGCATCGACCTGGAGAAGGATCACGCCGTGCTGGACGCCGCGTACGACGATGCGATTGGCGTCACGGCCGCGTTCAACCTGAACATCCTGCGTCACGCGAACGCCTTGCTGGGGTCCGATTTCGATGTGCGCCAGTGGCGTCATGAAGGGTTTTTCAATCCGATTCTGTCCCGTGTCGAAATGCATCTGGTGGCCCGCTGCAACCAGACCGTGCGTTGGCCGGGCGGCTCTCGCAGCTTTGCGGAGGGCGAGCGCATCCACACGGAAAACAGCTACAAATATCGTCAGGCGAACGCCATCGACCTGCTGGCACGGGCCGGCTTCGGCCAGGCGCAGGTGTGGACCGACCCGGACAACTGGTTTGCCGTTATCTACGCCAAAGCCGGCGGTGCGCAGTGAACGACGGCATGCATGACGATCGCGCCAACCTGACGCCGTCGCATGGTCTGGCGGCTGCGTATGGCATGGTGCGCAACCGTTCCCTGCAGCTGGCCGAGCCGTTGTCGGATGAAGATTGCGGCGCCCAGTCGATGCCGGACGCGAGTCCCGTCAAATGGCACTTGGCGCATACCACCTGGTTCTTTGAAACGTTCTTGCTGGAGCCGCGCGAGGCGCAGTTCGTGCCGTTCGATCCGGCCTTCCGGGTTCTTTTCAATTCGTATTACAACGGTGTCGGCGCGCGTCATCCACGCCCGCGCCGGGGCTTGCTGACGCGCCCGGGCATGCGCGAAGTGCGTGCATATCGCGCCAATGTCGATGCGCGCATGGTGCAGTTGCTGGCGGCGTCGCCGCATGACGCCGCACTGGCAGCGCTGGTCGAACTGGGCCTGCAACATGAGCAGCAGCACCAGGAACTGATCCTCACCGATGTCCTGCACTTGCTGGCGCAAAGCCCTCTGTATCCGGCTTACGATGCGCGCATGCCTGCCACCGGCGCTCCGCCAGCGGAGCAGTGGATTGCGTGCGAAGGCGGCCTGGTCGATATTGGTTTCGACGGGCCCGGCTTCAGTTTCGATAACGAATTGCCGCGCCACCGGGTGTATCTGCAGCCGTATGCGCTGGCTGCGCAACTGGTCACGAATAGCGAATTCCTGGCGTTTATCGATGCTGGCGGTTATGCCGATGCGGCGTTGTGGCTGTCGGAGGGCTGGGATGCGGTCGCACAGAATGGCGTGCAACATCCGCTGTATTGGGTCCGGCAAAACGACGGCTGGTACGAATTCACGCTGCAGGGTCTGCAACCTCTCGACCTGGCACGGCCTTTGACCCACGTTTCTTTGTTTGAAGCCGACGCCTATGCGCGCTGGGCCGGCGCGCGCCTGCCGCTGGAGGCCGAGTGGGAAGTGGCGGCGCAGCAGCATGGGGCGGATCTGCGCGACCTGTTCGGCGTCTGCTGGCAATGGACTGCCAGCAGCTACGCACCGTATCCCGGCTACGCGCCTGCGGTTGGCGCACTGGGCGAATACAACGGGAAATTCATGATCAACCAGTACGTGCTGCGTGGCTCGTCGATGGCTACGCCGTCCGGGCACGCGCGCGCGAGCTACCGCAATTTCTTCCCGGCCGGCACGCGCTGGCAGTTTGCCGGTGTCAGGCTGGCGCGGTGAAAGCGCTGGATCTTCGCCATGTGCGCATCCTGAACCGCCGGGCCAACGCTTACATTGCCTCGCACCCACTGGATTTTTTCTGGCAGACTTTAAAAGCGTTCCGCGCCAACCAGGGGCTGCTGTTGGCCGGTGCGGTGGCGTATTACGCGCTGCTGTCGATCGTGCCGTTCCTGATGCTGACGGTGGTGGTGCTGTCGCATTTCATCAGCCCGGCCGAGGTGCTCGATACGTTGCGGCGCTATCTTGAATTGCTGGTCCCGAGCCAGTCGAAGGCCATCGTTGCCGAGGTAGCGCATTTTCTCGATACCCGCGACCTGATCACATGGGTGCTGGCCGCCACGATGCTGTTCTTCAGTTCGCTCGCGTTCACGGTGCTGGAAAACGCCATGAGCGTAATTTTCGTCCACCGCGTGGCGATCCGGCGCCGTCATTTTTTGATCTCGGCGGTGCTGCCATACTGCTACATCCTGGCACTCGGCGTGGGCTTCATGGTGGTCACGCTGGTGGCTGGCACGCTGCAAGTCATGGGGCAGGAGCAAATGAGCCTGTTTGGCCATGTCTGGTCACTTGGCGGGTTGTCCGGTGCGCTGCTGTATCTGATGGGGCTGGGCGGTGAAATCCTGCTGCTGACGTCGATCTACCTGGTGATGCCGGCGGGACGGCTGTCGCTGTCGCACGCGCTTGTCGGCGGCGTGACCGCTGCGCTGTTGTGGGAACTCGCGCGCCACGTGCTGGTGTGGTATTTCACCACGCTGTCAAAAGTCAACCTGGTATATGGCTCGATGACGACTGCCATTGTCGTCATGTTCAGCCTGGAAATCGGCGCCACCTTGCTGCTGTTCGGCGCCCAGGTAATTTCCGAATATGAACGCGTGGGCCGCGACGGCGGCGAGGGCGCCGCCGCCCCACTGCACACCTGATACCTCGCCTGCAACACCAAGACTGGTGCCACGTCTGACATTTGGACACGAGCTCTACAACGCCTGCGGCCGGCAACCACAAACCGCTGTGGCGTCCATACGATACCAAGACTGGCGCCAGACTGGTGCCACGTCTGACATTTAGACACGAGCTCTGCAATGTCTGCGCGGCTGGCAGCCACAAGCCGCTGTGGCGTCCATATTCCTTCATAAGGCTGAGGCCGTGTCCGAATGTCAGACGTGGCACCAAGTGGTGTGGCCGGCATACCCGCGCGGTTTTAAGGCTTACGTTGCAACTAAATTGCATACTAACGTTGAGCTTGTGTCGGAATGGCAGACCTGACCCCGGGTTGGTACTGGGTTGGTGGTCAGATCATCACGCTCTGGTTGCGGCCCGCCGATTTGGCGGCGTACAGAGCGCGGTCGGCGCGTTCGATGGCCTGGCCGATTGGCTCGCCTTCGACATAACGCGTGTATCCAGATGAGAATGCCACTCGCAAGTGTGGCTCGGATGCCGAGACTTCGGCATCGCCGAGGTTGGTGCGCAGGCGTGCCAGCGCCACTGTCGGCTCGCCGGGATGGGTTTCCGGCAAGACCAGCAGAAATTCTTCGCCGCCCCAGCGCCCGATCAGGTCGGTAGTGCGCAGCGCCGTGCGGGCCTGTATGCCAAATGCCCGCAGCACATCGTCGCCGACTGCGTGGCCGTAGGTGTCGTTGACGGATTTAAAATGGTCCAGGTCCACCATGCCGATATAGAAGGGCAAGCCGCCGCGGGACCGGCGCAGTGCGTGTTCCTGCAATTGCGCCATCATGAAACGCCGGTTCGGCAAACCCGTCAACTCGTCGCGCGTGGCCATGTCCTGAATCCGTTCGAGCGCAATTTGCAGCGCCTGCTTTTGATTTTTGAGGCGCAGGCGCATCTCCATCAGGTTGCGCGACAGGCCGGAGATGGCTGGCAATACTGTCGCCAGTAGCACAAAGTAGATGAGTTCGATGTGCACCAGGTAATGCACCGGGTCGGTACGGACACGCCATGCCATGACCGCCGCCAGGATGACGACTGTATAAAGGCAGGACAGCAGGACGGCCGCACCGCGCATGCTGAACATGCCGAACACCATCACCAACGCAAACATCAACAGGCCGACCGCGTGAAACGGGCCGCCGATCGCGTATCCAATGGCAATCAGGGTTTGCGCGACGATGGTCTGCGGGAAAGCCAGCGTCGGATCCTTGCAGCGCTGGTTGATGCTGCTACGGATCAGCACAAAAAAGGTCGTGCTGGAGATAGCGCACAGCGTCGCCAGCAGCAAGACCTGGCGGCCATCTGCCATGCCATAGTCGGCGGCAAAAGTCATCGCGCCAATACAGACCGCCATAAGGAGCGCCGTCAGCAACTGCACCATGATGCAGCGGCGCTGTTTCGGGTCGCGCGTCAACACCAGGTCGGCCAGACGTACGCCACAGGTCCGCGGTTTGACGCGCGCACGCGTAGAGAGAGAGGTTGTGTGCATCGGTTGTGAACGCCGCAAAAAATCATTCATATATCACGTCAGGCAGATGCGGCTGATGGCGCGATTATACTAGCGGCGAGCAAAATATGTTTATTTTGGACAATAAATCACACTTTATAACAACATTGTTACTTCTTGAGTAAATCAGCCGGTGACTGTCACCCGTACTGTGCCGTCGACCATGCGGCCAATGACTTTGGCGTCGCCGAAGCCCCCTGCGGCAAACAGGGCCAGTACGGCATCGACACTGGCCGGATCGACCGAGACCAGCAAGCCGCCCGAAGTTTGCGGATCGGTGAGCAAGGCTTGCTGGAAGGGTGCCACACCAGCGCCAAGTGTGACATCGGTGCCGTACGCGTCCCAGTTACGATGCGAGGCGCCGGTGACAAAACCATCGCGCGCGAGCTGCTCGACGTTCGGCAGCAGCGGGATGTTGGCCATGTCGAGTTCTGCGCCCAGCTTCGCGCCGCGCGCCAGTTCCAGCAAATGGCCGAGCAGGCCGAAACCGGTGATGTCGGTCAGCGCATGCACGCCGTCCATCGCAGCCAGTGCCTGGCCTGGCTTGTTGAGTTTGGTGGTGTTCTCGATCATGGCGGCGTAGCCAGCCGCGTCGAGCGCGTCTTTTTTCAGTGCCGCGGACAGGATGCCCACGCCGAGTGGCTTGCTCAGAATAAGGATGTCGCCGGCGCGGGCGTCGGCATTGCGTTTCACGCGGTCCGGGTGCACCAGGCCGAGCACCACCAGGCCATAAATTGGCTCGACCGAGTCGATGGTATGGCCACCGGCAATGGGAATGCCGGCTTCGGCACAGATGGTCTGGCCACCGCGGATCACGTCGCCGATGGTTTCCAGTGGAAGTTGATTGATTGGCATTCCCACCAGGGCCAGCGCCATGATCGGCGTGCCACCCATCGCGTACACGTCGGAGATGGCGTTGGTGGCAGCGATGCGGCCAAAGTCGAACGCGTCATCAACGATGGGCATGAAGAAATCGGTGGTAGCGATCAGGGCCTGCGTGTCGTTGAGGCGGTACACAGCAGCGTCGTCGGCAGTTTCAATGCCGACCATTAATTCTTTCGGAATCGGGAAGCCGTTGGAATTTTTCAGGATTTCCGACAGCACGCCCGGTGCAATCTTGCAGCCGCAGCCGCCGCCGTGTGAGAACGAAGTCAGTTTGATGAGGGGCTTGACGCTGGGGGTGGTCATGATGTTTCCTGTTCGATAGTTGGGTGGGGCAGGCTTGCTCGCAGCAGATTATCCACCAGTTCGCCGAGCGCTGCTCGTTCGGCGCCCGGCGCAAACAGCGCGGCGCGGACAGCGCACTGGCTTTGCAGCAAGGAATAAAACACGGTGTCCTGCACGCTGCGTTCAATCAGTGCGGCCAGCGCCGCGGCGTCCCCAAGGGGAAAGTAGCCGGCGTAATCGTCGCCGAGCATGCCGCGGTTCCCGTCGATGTCGCTGGCCAGCACGGGCACATTGCTGGTGACCGCTTCGATGATCACGTTGGCGCCACCTTCCATCTTCGAGGCAATCACCATTGCGTGGCTGCGTGCGAGCTCTACCCGGGCCTCGTCGCGCGGCAGGCCCCCGAGCCACTGGTAGTTCGGGTGGTCGTACGCAGTGCGCCTGGCGGCATTTTCCAGCGCCGGATCGAGGGAGGCGCCGATATGCACGAATGAGTAGGGCAGCATGCCGGCCACACGCATGAAGACGCGCGGATCTTTTTCTTCGCGCAGATGGCCGACCATGCAGATGGTGTGTGAACGCCGCGCCGGATCGGCTGGCATTGACGCGGCCGACTGATAAATCACCCGGGTTCTGGCGTGGACTTCGGCGGGCAAACGCATCATGCCGGCCGGTTGCAGCAGGACAATCGCGCGCGCCTGTGTCAATGCATGTCTGGCGGCGGCGTCGGTGCCAATGTCGCGGTACAGGTCGGTACCGGTCAGGACCAGCACCGATGGGCGCGGCGGCCACGCGGCTGAAAAGGCCGCCAGCGAAGGCGCCGAGCGGCGTGCATGCAGCGCAATCAGCAGATCGGCGTCGCCGCCCCGCCACTCCGGCACGATCTCGACCGTGTACCGGTCTTCCAGGAAGCTGGCCCAGCGGCTGGCGGTTTGCCAATTACCATTGTTTTGTTGTGCCAGCGCCGGGCTGGCGATGACAATTCGCGGCTTCGTCTGGACTTGGTTAGAATCTAGCATGACTGAAAAAACTCCTGAAGCATCCTTCCGACACGCACCGAAAGCCCAGTTGGCAACAATGCTAGTCGCGGCCCGCGATTATACGCTGGCACTGTTCGACGCCCTGGCCGCACACGGCTACGATGACGCGGCGAACGTTCCGCGCATCAACACCATCAATCCCCCATTGTGGGAGCTCGGCCACATGGCCTGGTTTGCCGAATGGTTCGTCTTGCGCGACGCCACCAGCAGCCACCCGACAGGCGCGCAGCGCACGGGTCTGCTGGCGCGTGGTGATGACTGGTTCGACTCCGCCCTGGTGGCGCATGCGTCGCGCTGGAGCCTCGATCTGCCAGGTAGCGGGGCGCTCAAAACCTACACGCGCGAAGTGCTGGACAGAATCCTGGACAAGCTTCACACCACGCCGGGCGACGCTGCGGCGCTGTATCCGTTCCGGCTGGCACTGGCCCATGAAGACATGCACGGCGAAGCGTTCCTGTACACACTACAAAAACTGGGGGTGCCGTTTGCCGGTGTGCCGGATGCACCCCGACGCAGCGCTGGCACAGACATCGCTTATCCTGGCGGCACCATCAGACTGGGTGGGCAAGCGGCTGGCGGCTTCGTGTTCGACAACGAAAAGCCGCCGCAGCGCTGTTATGTCGCACCGTTTCAGATCGATGCCGACGTTATCGATAACGGTCAGTTTGCCGAGTTCGTGCAGGACGGCGGCTACGACCGTCCACAATTCTGGACGCCGGCCGCGCGCGCGTGGCTGATGGCGCAGGAGCGTTCGGCGCCGCGTTACTGGACGCGCGACGGCGGCGCCTGGACCACAACGCGCTTCGGCGAGGCCCGGACGATCGATCCGCACGAGGCCGTGCGCCATGTCACGCTGTTCGAGGCGCAGGCCTATTGTGCGTGGGCCGGGCGACGTCTGCCGCTGGAGGCCGAGTGGGAATATGCCGCGACGTCGGCACAGCCGGGCTTTGGATGGGGCGCGGTGTGGGAGTGGACAGCGACGCCGTTCGAGCCATACCCAGGTTTCACGCCAGATCGTTATCGCGAGTATTCGGCGCCATGGTTTGCCAGCCATCAAGTGCTGCGCGGCGCATCATTTGCTACGCCGGAACGGTTTCGTTCTCCGTATTTCCGCAATTTTTTCATGCCGGAGCGCGACGATTTATTCGGTGGCTTTCGCACCTGCGCTTTGTAGTGTCTGCATATTCAAAGACGTCTTCCCACACCCGTACGAACGGATCGCTCCACCTGCTTATCCGCGTAGGCCGACTGGTTCGGTACGAAAAGGCGCTGTACGCGTTAGCTATTGAAGACGCCGATTGCTGCTCGGAGCAATGTTTCGGGAGAATCAATTCGCTGCTGATCAATAGCCCAGCGCCAACCCAGATAGTTCGCCAGATAGCGCGTGGCGACACCGTTGAATTGACGCAGCCAGCCGTGAAAGCGGCTTTGATACGAATTCACGTTCTGCACGTGAACTGCGCCGCGCGCATCTTCAGCGACGCGCACGCCTGCACGCAGATTGACAAACGCATGGGAAATTCCAGTCTGTTTGGCAAAGGTCCGGTATGCCGCGTTGGCGGCAGTCACCAGCAAGATATCTGGAGCAAGGATCGGAGGCAGATGGGCAAGCAACTGGGCAGTTGTCACGGGTCCTCTTCCTGTCACGAAGTCATGCGTGTTGCCGCTGCGGTCACGCGCCACCAGAATGCACACCTGCTCGGTCGAGATGCCACGTTTCGACACCTTGCCACCGCGCCTGCGCGCAGGTCGTCCCACGTTGCGCGATCCTTTTTTAGAGTGGAGCAGGAACGTTTCGTCCGCTTCGACGATGCCGTTCAGACTGGCTGGACGGTCCGCTTTGGTAGCGTCGAGAAACCGGTGACGCCAGCGCATGCTGGTGCTCTTGTCGATCGTGAGCCTGGCGGCGGCGTCACGCACGGTAAGGGAGTCGAGCAGGCACGCTCCAAAAGCCAGCCATTTTTCCTTGAGCCGTAAGCGTGCCAACGGCGTACCGGTCAGGGAATTGAAGGTTTTTCCGCAGGCGCAACAGCGGAAGCGCTGCAAACCATTCGCCTCGCCGTGCCGGTACAGGCGCCTGCCCAGGCAGCGCGGACACGCCAGCTTGCTTGCCATGGCTGCCTGAATAATGTCGGCAGCGCTCGGTTGCGCGACGCGCGCCGTCAACGCCGTCAACGCCGTCAGCAAGCGCGTGCACTCAAGACTGGACAGCGCCCCGATCTGGGTCAGCAGTGCATCGAACGTGCAGCAGTTCATGACAGTCTCCGGCGGTAGGTAGTCCAGGTTGGACCTGCACCGCAGGAATTCGTTCACTTTTCACCAGCTAACGCGTACAGCGCCAAAAAAAACGGTTGCCGCAGCAACCGTTTTTTTCTTCAGTCAAGACTGATTATTCGCCAAACGTGCGGCGTGCGCCGTCGGTCGAACGTGGGTGCGAACCCTTGTAGCCGCCACCCGCTGCTTCACGGCGCGGTGCGGCCGGGTTGCTGAACGAGCGCTGACCTGGCTTCGCAGCCGGCGCACGGTTGTCACCTGGTTTCCAGCCGCCCGGACGGGTCGACGAGCGGGGTGCCGATGCCGAACGCTTAGGCTCGAAACCTTCGACGACATTCACCGGAATCAATTGCTTGGTGAAACGTTCGATGCGCTTGACGTTCATGCCTTCCGCGTGGTTCACCAGCGAAATTGCCAGGCCGTTACGGCCAGCGCGACCGGTACGACCGATGCGGTGAACGTAGTCTTCCGGGAACTTCGGCAGATCGTAGTTGACGACGTGCGTGATGTTTGGCACATCGATACCACGGGCAGCGACGTCGGTTGCCACCAGCACTTTGACATTGCCGCGGCGCAGGCCGTCGAGCGTGCGGTTACGCGCGCCCTGGTGCATGTCGCCGTGCAGTGCCGCAGCCGAGAAACCGGCGATGTTCAGGCGGTCAGCGATCATGTCGGCGTCACGCTTGGTAGCGGTGAAGACCACAGCCTGGTCCAGCGTTTCGTCGCGCAGCAGGTGATCGAGCAGGCGATTCTTGTGCGACAGATCGTCGACGAAGTGAACGCGCTGCACGATGTTTTCGTGACGGCTCGACGAACTGGCGATCTGGATGACTTGCGGATCGGTGGTGATACGGCGGGCCATATTGCCGACCATGCCGTCCAGGGTTGCCGAGAACAGCATCGTCTGGCGGTTCGAAGGCGTCGCGGCGATGATCTTTTCGATGTCGTCGATGAAACCCATGTCCAGCATGCGGTCGGCTTCGTCCAGCACCAGAATTTCCAGTTGCGAGAAGTCGATCTTGCCCGATTCCATATGATCGATCAGACGGCCAGGGGTAGCCACCAGGATTTCAGGATTCTTGGCCAGCATTTGCATCTGTTTTGGATAAGGCATGCCACCCAAAATCGATACGGCCTTGATACGGCGGATTTGCGTGCCGTATTTTTCCGTAGCGCTGGTCACTTGCAGGGCCAGTTCACGGGTAGGGGTCAGCACCAGCATTTTTGGCTGTGCAGCCTTGAAACGTGGACGCTCGCCACGGGTGCGGGCAGCTTGCGCTTCTTGCGCAGCAGCTTTGGCGGCGTCCGACATTTCGGCGACGGCGAATTTGTGCAGGGCAGGCAGCATGAATGCGGCAGTCTTGCCCGAACCGGTTTGCGACGACACAAGCATGTCGCGACCAGCGATACCCGCAGGAATAGCTTGCTCCTGGACAGGAGTTGGAACGGTGTAACCGGCGTCGGTCACTGCTTGGACGATGGACGCGTGGAGGCCTAATGCTTCAAAACTCATTGTTTTCTTTTCTTTCGGTATAGATCAGCGCCCGAGCGATAGCTGCGAGCGCAAAATAGCAACGCCAACCAACACAACGAAATGACTCGGAAATAAAGAAATTTCGGCACAAAAGCTTTGCGCCGGGACGGTGTCAGGTGCGACACACAAGGCGGGAGGGCTTTATTGAGGCTGTCCGTGGGACAGGCCTGGGCTTGCGAAGCTGCTGTTTTACTGCGGTATTGGTAAATCTTGAAATGATGCACTGGAACTTCGTCGGCGGTTAATTCGCCGTTGCTTATTGCAGCGCACAAACCTGACTATACAGTAGTTTCTGTGGGTTTGTACAGTGAAGCCTGAATTCTGTGCGGAGAATGCGCGGGAACACGGCGAATTGCTGAGCAATCCGCCGCTTCAGACTGAACGATCAGCGGTGCTGCCGACCATTTACGCGTGGGGTCGCTTTCTTTTTGCCAACGCTCGATACCTTGTTGCGCAGTTCTGCAACGGCATCGGCAGCGCTGGCCTTGATGCGTTGAGCGCGCGTCGGCCTGGCGTAGCGGCTGCGGCGCTCAGGCCGGTCGGATTCGAACGCCACGGTGGCATTATCGGTAATCGTCTCGGTAATATCGTTGCCAACCGAGGCCGACATTTTTGGCACCAGGATGGTCGAGCCTGGCTGTGGACGCGATTGCGCCGGGATGTTGTTGGCCTGGCGCAGTACTTCCGGCGTGGTGCCGAGGCGATGCGCCAGCGACGCCATGCTTTCGCGCGCGCCGACAATTTTATGCGTGGTCCAGCTGGACAACGCATGACCCCACGACGCCAGGTTCAGATGGAATTTTTCCGCGTTTTCCTTCGGCAGCAAAATTTTGGTCTGCTCGTCGCCGGTGATGACCGGGCGCTTGAACTGGGGATTGAGTGCCTTGAATTCGTCGACCGAAATTTCAGCCAGCTGGGCGGCGACGGTGAGGTCAATGTCGCTGGTTTTGTCGACGGTGGTGAAATACGGGGTGTTGTCGATGGCCGGCAGCGTGACGCCGTACTGGGCCGGGTTGGCAATGATGTTTTTGACTGCCTGCAGCTTCGGTACGTAATTGCGCGTTTCTGCCGGCATCAGCTCGGCCAGACTTTCGAAATCGGTCGGCTTGCCCAGCGCCTGGTTACGTTTGATGGCTTTCTGTACATTGCCTTCACCCCAGTTATACGCCGCCAGGGCCAGCTGCCAGTCGCCAAACATGGTGTACAGGCGCTGCAGGTAGGTGAGGGCGGCGTCAGTGGAAGCCAGCACGCCGCGGCGCTCGTCCTTGAACAGATTTTGCTTCAGGCTGAAATCGCGGCCGGTGCCGGGCATGAACTGCCAGATGCCGGCGGCGTTGACACTCGAACTGGCTTGTGGATTGAACGCCGATTCGATGACTGGCAGCAGTGCCAGTTCGGTCGGCATATTGCGTTTTTCCAGTTCCTGGACGACGTGGTAGAGATACAGCGATGCGCGACCGGAGATGCGGGCCAGGTTGTCGGGGCTTTTGGCGTAATACTGCGTGTGCTTGGCGACGAGCTCGTTATTGATGTCGGGAATGGCGTAACCACTGCGCAGACGGCCCCAGAGGTCGGTTTCCTTGAAATCGTCGGCTTTCAGCGCAGGCGTGCCTGGCAAGACTGAACGGGCGGCAAAGACGGTGCTCGACGATGCCTGCAACATGCTGCCCGGCGCCGGGTCGGCGGCCTGGGCCAGCAGCGGTACGCTCGCTGCAGCAACAGTCAGGGCCAGTACGGCAGCACGGGCAATGACTGACGGGGTAGGGCGGATGGTAGCTTGCATAGCTCTCCAAAGTTATGTTCAAAAGGTGCGTCCAAACACTGCCGCTCCTCGATTAACCGACGGAGTGTACGGACCAGTCAGACCGCTCGTCAAGAATTATGTCAGCGCAGTTACAAAAATTCTTGCCTACTCATTTTGATAACTGTGCGCTGTTCGATAGTGAAAATACCAGGAGTATGAGCAGTTTTTACAAGGTTTTTATAGCCATAACAACGTACCGATTTATGATACCCCCGGGGGTATGGGCTCACTCGTGATGCGCAGGAGCTGCGCTGCGAACGGGCTGCATACCGCCGGTGACAGGCCGGGCACGCTGCCGCATATTAATACCGCTTTGCCCTGGTGGCGTGTTCTCCTGCCTTCCAAAGTACGGCGCGACAGCGGGGTGGGCATGAGCGCGCGCAAATGTGCGTACAATCTCGCTTTGCGCCGCGCGCCCCTTTTGCATGAGATTTTTACCATGAGCAAGACCGATCCCCACCTCGATGATGATGCCATCATTGCCGCTACCCGCCGCTGGGTGGAGCACGCCGTCATCGGCCTGAACCTGTGTCCGTTTGCCAAGGCGGTGTATGTCAAGGAGCAGGTGCGCTACGTGGTGGCGTCGGCAACGACGCCCGAAGCGCTGCTGGAGCAGTTGATGGACGAGTTGCAATTTCTGTCGGACACCGATGCCGACAAAGTCGATACGACATTGCTGATCCATCCATTCGTGCTGACCGATTTCCTCGACTATAACGAGTTTCTCGACGTCGCCGACGCGGCCATCGAAGACATGGACCTGGAAGGCGATCTGCAGGTGGCCAGTTTTCACCCCGATTATCAGTTTGCCGACACGGACGTCAACGATATCGAAAACTTCACCAACCGCTCGCCTTACCCGGTCCTGCAACTATTACGTGAAGACAGCATCGAGCGCGCGGTCGATGCCTTCCCCGAGGCCGAGGAAATTTTCGAGAAGAATATTGCGACGATGGAAAAGCTGGGCCATGACGGCTGGGATGCGCTGCATGTCGGACCGGCCTGAGCAGCCGCCGCCGCCGGAGCGCCCGGACACGCCTTGTGTGGCAGTATGCTCGACCACGTTTGACGATGTGTGCCGCGGTTGCGGACGCACCGTGGTCGAGGTGGCTCACTGGGTATCGATGTCGGCGGCCGACAAGGAGCTGGTATGGACCCGGATCCTGGCTGAAGGTTATCCGCGTCGCAACAAGTAAGCGCGAGCGAACAACCGCTTGCGCGCTGTAAACATCATAACAACGCGCGCAACGAACGCCCGCGTCTTATTCCTTGTTAATAGCTGCCGACAAAATCCTTCTTGCCCACTTCCACACCGTTGTGGCGCAGGATCGCGTATGCGGTCGTGGCGTGGAAATAAAAGTGCGGATACGCGTAGTGCAGCAGGTATTCCTGACCGGTGAAGTGGCGGATTTTTTCGCCGCTGCCGGTGGTGATGGCGCGCGTGGCGCTCGCGGCAATATCGTCCTGGCTCAGGCTGCTGATGAACGCCAGGGTTTTGGCGATACGCTCGCGCAGTTCCGGGAAGCTGTTTTCGACGTCATCGTATTTCGGGACATCGACGCCGGCCAGGCGGGCGCACGCGCCTTTGGCGAAATCGGCAGCTACCTGCACCTGGCGGGCCAATGGAAACATGTCGGGATACAGGCGCGCCTGCAGCAAGGCCGACGGTTCGATTTTTTTGGCCACGACATGCGCTTCGGCTTTGTCGAGTACGGCGGAGAGGGCGGTCAGGACCTGGCGGAATACCGGCACGGAAGAAGAGTACATCGAGAATGTCATGGGAAAGTCCTGGGTTGAGGTGACCGCATCATAGCAAGCCTGCGCCCGGGCTGCATCCGGCGAATGCCGACCCGCTTGCCACCGCATCCACCGGTGGCACAACAACGACAGATAGTCATTAAAATGATGACACACTGCAAGTCGCTGGGCATAATTGCAACAGACACATATGATTGACACTGCATGCCGCGCATATCCCTCTCCACCTTGACATCCCGGTTGCGCGCGTATAGCGGCCAGTCCATATTTGGCGCGTTATTGCTGGTGCTGATCGGGGGCATGGTGATGCCTGCCAGCATCGGCAGTTATCTGCTGTTTGCCGTGCAGGAACGCGAGGCAGGAGCGCGCAGGCTGGACGAGGCGGTCCAGCGCAATGCCGACATTTTGGCATTCGGCATGCAGGAATCGCTGTGGAACATGAATGTCGAGGGCGCCCGCACGCTGGTCGAGTCGGTCATGCGCGATCCGACAGTGCAGCGCGTGCGCGTGCTGGACACAGCCGGCGCTGTGCTCATCGATCTCCCCGCGCCCGCGCCGGATACGGCCAGCGCTGTGGCCATCGATCTCCCCGCGCCCGCGCCGGCGCCCGCGCAACATCGCCTGCCAGTTGGCGTGCATCCCGGCGTCAACTTCACGCATGCCGAGCGGACCATTACGTATCGGGGCGAAGAGCTTGGCAAGATTGCCATCGACATGGACGATTCCCGCATCAGCGCCGACATGCGCGCGCGCCAGGTCAATTACCTGATCGTGCTGGCCATCCAGCTGGGCGTATCGCTGCTGCTGATCGTGCTGTTTCTGAAGGTGCGCCTGCAAACGCCGCTGCGCCAGCTGGAGTTGTTTTCCAGCGCCCTCGCGCGCGGCGAGTTCGATGCCCCGCTCGCATTGAAGCGGCGCGATGAGCTGGGCCGCCTGGGCCGGCGGATGGACCAGATGCGCGGCGCCATTCGCAAGCTGTTCGTCGATATCGGCCGCAATGAAGAGCAATTCCGCACCATTGTCAGCCAGGTACCGGGCGCCGTGTTCCGCAGTCAGCCGGGCGGTCCCGTTGAATTCATCAGCGACGAAATTGCCGCGATCACTGGCTATCCGGTAGCGTATTTCATGCAGGGCGGTACCGGTGCCTGGGAAGACATCATCCATCCGGCCGAGCGGCGCGTGCACCGGCATGCAGTGCGCGACGCCATTTTGTCCGGTCAGGCGTACGAACTCGAATACCGCATCGTCGATGCAGGGGGCACCGAGCGCTGGGTGCTGGAAAGCGGGCAGCCGCACGATCTGCCGGGCAGCCCGCACTACCGGGTCGACGGCATCCTCTCCGATATTTCTGCCCGCAAGCGCAACGAAATGCGCATCGAGGCGCTGCTGGCCGAACAGAATGCGATTCTGGACAACGTCATGTTCGGCGTGATGTTCGAGCGCGATGAGCGAGTGGTGTCGGTCAACCGCCGCTGTGAACAGCTGTTCGGCTACAGCGCGGGCGAACTGGCCGACAACTCGCTGGCGATCGTGTTCCCTTCGCTGGAAGACTATGCCGATGCGGCTCCGCGCCTGACCCGCAAGCTGGCGCACGGCCACGACTTCAGCGAAGAGCGCCAGTACCGGCGCCGCGACGGTGCGCTGATCTGGTGCCTGGTCAGCGGTCGCGCAGTCGATCCCGACAAGCCTTCGGCCGGCAACATCTGGATCTATTCCGATATCACTGCGCGGCGCCAGTCAGAAGAAAAGCTGCGCCTCTCGGCAACCGTACTTGACCAGATTGCCGATGCCGTGGTGGTAACCGACGTCCGCTTCCATATCGTCGCCACGAATCCGGCGTTCACCCGCATTACCGGCTACACCGAGATGGAAGCGCTGGGACAGGACGCGACACTGACGCGGTCGGCGCGCCACGACGACGCCTTTTACGAACGGTTGCAGCAATCCCTCGCGCAGGATGGCTACTGGCACGGCGAGCTATGGCGCAAACACAAAAATGGCACGGAATATCTGGAAGAGCTGACGATCTCGGCGGTGCACGCCGACGATGGCGAGCTGACCCATTATGTCGGCGTGTTCAGCGATATCACCGAGGTGCGCCAGGCGCAGGACAAGCTCGATCACCTGGCCCACCACGATCCGTTGACAGCGCTGCCGAACCGGCTGTTGTTCCACGACCGGTTGCAGCATGGCATGGCGCGCGCGGGGCGGGAGGACGAGCAGCTGGCGGTATTGTTCATCGACCTCGACCGCTTCAAGAATGTCAACGATACGCTGGGTCACCATGTCGGCGACGCTTTGCTGAAAAAGGTCGCCATGGCACTCACGCGCCGCCTGCGCCAGGGCGATACGCTGGCGCGGCTGGGCGGCGATGAATTCATCGTGTTGCTGGAAAATGTCGACGGCGAAGCGGGCGCGGCGCACGTGGCGGAAAAATTGATGACCATGTTCGAGCAGCCGTTCGTGGTGGCCGAGCATGAGCTGTTCGTTACCGGCAGCATCGGCATCAGCCTGTTCCCCGGCGACAGCACCGATCTCAATATGTTGATCCGGAATGCCGACGTGGCCATGTACCAGGCCAAGGCGCGCGGGCGCAATAATTACCGGTTTTATGCGCCGTCGATGACGGGCAACGGCGTCGAACGCCTGCGTCTGGAAGCGCTGCTGCGCCGCTCGATCGAGCGCAACGAAATCTACCTGCACTACCAGCCGCAGGTGGAAACCGACAGCGGTCGCCTGATCGGTGCCGAGGCGCTGGTGCGCTGGCAAAATCCGGAACTGGGCAATGTCGAACCGGTGCGTTTCATTCCGCTGGCCGAAGAAACCGGCTTCATCAACCAGCTGGGCCAGTGGGTGCTGTTCGAAGCCTGCCGCCAGATGATGCGCTGGCAGGCGGCCGGCTTCGTGGTGCCGAAGATTGCCGTCAACCTGTCGGTACGCCAGTTCGAGCGCGGCAGCATCGCTGGCGTGGTGCGCCAGATACTGGCAGAAACCGGGCTGGAACCCCATCGTCTGCAGCTCGAGGTGACCGAGTCGGTCATCATGAACACCGGCGACGCGCTGGTGCTGATCAATGAACTGCATGCCATTGGCGTGGAACTGGCAATCGACGATTTCGGCACCGGCTATTCGTCGCTGGCGTACCTGAAGCAGTTGCCGGTGCAGACGCTGAAAATCGACCGCAGCTTTATCCCCGATATCACTGGCGATGCCGAAGATGAAGCCATTGCGATTGCGATCATCCAGCTTGGCAAAAGCATGAATCTGTCGGTGATTGCGGAAGGTGTGGAAACCGCGGAGCAGGTGGCCTTTTTGCTGCGCCACGGCTGCAACCGGGCCCAGGGATATTTCTACAGCCATCCGCTGGCCGCCGACGAACTGGCGCGACGCTGGGGCGCGCTGCGCTGATCAGCCGGCTGCCTGCAGCAAGGTGCGCAGGTTGCAATCGCGCTGCCAACGGCGCCGTTCTTCCGACGAGCCGGCAAGGCGCGCCAGCTCTTCGTCCGATTGCGCCGCCTGCGCCTTGACCAGGCGATCGGTCAGCGCAGGATCGGGCAGCATCGTGCCAAAAAAGGCCACCGTATCGTGACGCTGGATCAGCAGGGTGGGGAAATTGTCGACGTCGAGATCGCCGACGACATCGGCCTGGTCCTCGATATCGATCCAGATGAATTCCTTGTCGGGGTGGCGCGCGGCCAGCGTATCGAAAGCGCTGCGGTAGGTGCCGCAGGTGCCGCACCACGCGGCGCACAGGCAGGCGACTATCCAGCGCTCCCCGGCGAGGCGTGCGGCGACGTCGTCGCGGTTGGTCGAATCGAGGGAGAGGCTGTGCATGTGCGCGATTCTACTCTTTGCGCGCGCCGCTTGTACATCTGCCGCGCCGACGCCCAGCCCTGCAAGCATGCGCGCGCAGGGTAAAATACGGCCATGCCTATTTTGCTCGCCATTGAAACCTCGTCCGAACTCGCCTCCTGCGCCTTGTTGGTGGGTGAATCCGCTTCCGTACCCCAATCTGTGACCGTCCGCGAATCGTCCGGTGTGCGCACCCATTCGCAAAGCATCCTCCCGATGGTGCAAGAACTGCTGGCCGACGCCGGCATTGCACTGGCCGATTGCGACGCCATCGCCTTTGGCGCCGGCCCCGGTTCCTTTACCGGCGTGCGCACCGCCTGTGGCATCACGCAGGGCCTGGCGTTTGGCGCCGGCCTGCCGGTGCTCCCATTGATCACGCTCGATGCCATGGCGCTGGCCTGCCGCGAACGCTGCGGCGCCAACGATATCCTAGTGGTGCTCGATGCGCGCATGGGCGAAGTCTACTGGGCCCAGTACCGGTATGACGGCAGCTGGCAGACCATCGTGGCGCCGTGCCTGTCCGCGCCGGAAGCGGTGGCGCCGGTGGCGGTAGCCGGCGTGGCAGTCGCCAGCCTGGTCGCGTGCGGAAACGGTTTCGCGGCTTATCCCGCTGCGTTCGACGCCAGTGCGTTTGCGGTGGGCGCGCTGACCGATATCGCGCCGCACGCGCGCGAACTGGCGCAGCTGGGCGTTATCGCATTGGCCGCCGGACAGGCTGTCGACGCGGCATCGGCGCAGCCACTCTACCTGCGCAACAAGATTGCCTACACGAGCGCCGAACGCCAGGTCATCAATGCCGCCAAGGCTGCATTGTCATGACAGCAGAAGCAGTCCACGTCGATGCGCTCGACTATGCACCGATGGTCTTGCAGGACATCGACGACGTCGTCGCGCTCGAACTGCAGGTGTTTCCGCATCCGTGGAGCCGCAAGAATTTCACCGATTCGCTCGCCAGCGGCCACGACGCCTGGGTGCTGCGCGATGCACGGGGAGCACTCGCGGCCTACTATCTGCTGATGGGTGCTGTCGATGAAGCGCACCTGCTCGACGTTGCAGTGGCGCCCGCGCTGCAGCGGCGAGGCCTCGGCCGCCAGGTGCTCGACAAAGTGGCGGCGCGTGCGCGCGGTCTCGGCATGACCTCGGTGTTGCTTGAAGTGCGGCCGTCGAATGTGCGCGCGCTGGATGTCTACCGGCGCTATGGCTACGTTGAAATTGGCCGCCGCCGCGCGTATTATCCGGCGCATGAAGGGCAGCGCGAAGACGCCATCGTGATGAGGTATGTTTTATGAAGACCGTCAGCGGGCGCGATGGCGCGTTTCTCGCCGAAATGGGCATTGCGCCGCTGTGGACGCTGCGCCATGTGGCCGCGGTGGATGATGCCAGCGTGGCGGTGGTGGAAACGGTGGCGGCGCCGACTGTCATTGCGCCTGCGCCTGCGCCTGTACCTGCACTTGTACCTGCTGTGGCCGACGCCGACGCCGATGCCGATGCCGACATCGCCCGCATGGACTGGCCGGCGCTGCGCGAGGCGATCAACAACTGCACGCGGTGCGGTGCATGCAGGCCGGGCGCGGCGCCCGTCCATGGCGCCGGTGCGGGCCGGGCCACCTGGTTCGTGGCGGCCGGCGCGGTGGGTGTGGCAGAAGAGCAGGCCAATCTGCCGGTAGCGGGCGATGCCGGCAAACTGCTTGATAACATGCTGGCCGCGGCCGGTCATGCGCGCGCGCGCGACGTGTTTGTCACGCACCTGGTCAAGTGCCGGCCGGTGACGGCCAACGGCGGCGACCGTGCACCCAGTGCCGACGAAATTGCCGCGTGCCGGCCGTTTGTCGCGCGCGAACTGGCGTTGACGGGCGCCGGCGTGCTGCTCACCGTCGGCCAGGTAGCGGCCAACGCTATGCTTGGCAAGCCATTGCACGAGTCGCTGGCCGGTTCGCGCGGCCAAGTGCATGCCGTGGGCGACGTCGCGCTGGTCGCCACACTGCATCCTGCCGAATTGCTGCGGCGCGGCGCCGACAAGGCGCTGGCGTGGGCTGACTTGTGCCGTGCGATGGCCCTTCCGGCTGTGCTCCCGCCTGCGTCCGGAGCGGCAGGTGCAGCCGGTGCCTGACATGCCGGCGCCTGACACGTCGGCGTCTGACACATCGTTGCACGCCAGCGCGCCCGCCAACTTTCAGGCGGCGTTCGAGCGCCGCTGGGGCGCGCTGCAGGACACCCGTGTGCGAGGTCTGGCCTGGCTGCTGGACGCGCCCGGACTGCTTGACGCTTCCCATCCACACTGGCAGGGGAAAGTAAAAGCGCTGGGGCCGGTGACAGCAGAGACCGGGCGCTGGCTGTTTGCGCTCGACCGGGATCCGACGCCGCTTGACGTCGCGCTCGGCGGACGCGTCTACACCCGTCTTGGGCTGTATGCGGAAAAGCTGATGGCATTTTATTTTCACGCACAAGGCGACCTGGTGGCGCATGGGCTGCAAGTGCGGGCCAGTCGCAATGACACTGTCGGTGAGTTCGATTTTTTGCTCGATGCCGGTACCGCCGGCGTCGAACATATCGAATTCGCGACCAAGTTCTATTTGCTGCGGGAATCGGGAATGGACGGTATGCGACCGGGGTTGGACCCGTCTTCCAACAATATGGATGCACTGGTCGGCCCGAATCTGGCCGACAGCCTCGGTGCCAAGATGCGCAAAATCGTCGAGCGTCAGCTGGTGCTCGGGCAACATCCTGCCGCCCAGGCGCTGTTGGCGCGGCCAGTTGTCCAGGCGCGCGCGCTGGTGAAAGGGTGGCTGTTTTATCCGCTGGCCGAAATCCGTGCGGGGGTGCGAACCATACCGGCCATCGATGCCGACCATTGTCGCGGCTTCTGGTGCACGCTGGACGATCTGGCCATGTTGCCGGAGGTCGGATTCAGCATCCTTCCCAAGCTGGACTGGCTCGCTCCGTACCGCACTGCATCGCTGGACACAGTACTGACGCGCGCCACGTTGCACGCCACATTAGTGGCACAGTTCGCAGTATCCGACGCCCCGGTCCTGGTGGCGTTACTGCACCAGGACGGCGTCACCGCAACCGAACACGACCGCGGATTCATCGTCCCCACCTCGTGGCCCACCGCCCCCTTCAAATAGCGCCGCCCCCATAAAATAGGGTCAGAGTCGAATTGTTTCGTAACTTTTCCGCAGAGCTATAAAATTAAATAGGGTCAGAGTCGATTTATTGAGCAATTGTTCAGTGTCGTTGCCGAGAAAAAATGGTGCACGGTTAGCGATTGGAATATTGCTAAACAATTTGACACTGACCCCACGGCAGAATTTTTCTCACGAGAAAAGTTACTAAACAATTCAACTCTGACCCTGATTGACTGATTGATTTATCGGAAGGGCTGCAAAGTTGATTAGTGCTTATGCTCGCCGATCAGGGCGAGGGAGTCGTGTTCGCGCTGGTTGGCGGCGTGCAAGCGCATGATCAGGAACATGATGCCGGCGACCGAGGCACCAAACGCCAGGATGATGATGTCGAGATCGATGTTCAACGTCAGCAACACTGCATATACCGCAAGCATCGTCAGGATCGACAGGTTTTCATTGAAATTTTGAACGGCAATCGAGTGGCCAGCGCTCATCAGGACGTGGCCGCGGTGCTGTAACAAGGCATTCATTGGCACCACGAAAAAGCCGGACAGAAAACCAATCAGTGCCAGCAACGGGTAGGCCAGCAAAACGGAATGCACCGTGGTCATGATCATCACTACCAGGCCCATGACGATACCGAGCGGAATCACGGTCAGCGACTTTTTCAGTGGGATGATTTTGGCGGACGTGACCGCGCCGAGTGCCACGCCCAGGGCCACGACGCCGATCAGCGACGTCGCCTTGTCGAGCGGCATGTTCAGCGAGCGCTCGGCCCATTTCAGCACGATGAATTGCAAGGTGGCACCGGCGCCCCAGAACAGCGTGGTGACTGCCAGCGAAATCTGGCCAAGTTTGTCTTTCCACAAAATCGACGAGCAATTGGCGAAGTCGCGGATCAAACGGGCCGCGCCGCGTTTTTGCTTGGCGTAGCGGGCGCCAGTGTCGGGGATGCGCAGATTGAAAATGGCGGCCAGTATATAGATGCCGGTCACCAGGCTCAGCGACGCCTCGATCGGGGTGTTGATGCCGGTATCGATGAGCGGAAAATCCAGGCCCAGCAGCCAGCGCGAGCCGGCCAGGCTGACCAGCGCGCCGCCCAGCACGGTGCCGAGAATGATCGACATGACCGTCAGTCCTTCGATCCAGCCATTTGCCGCGACCAGTTTTTCGGGCGGCAGAAGTTCGGTCAGGATGCCGTATTTTGCCGGCGAATACACTGCTGCGCCGAAGCCCACCACGGAGTAGGCCAGCAGCGGGTGCACGTGGACGAACAGCAGGGCGCAACCGAAGATTTTGACCAGGTTGGCGATGAACATGACGCGGCCTTTTGGCAGCGCGTCCGCGAAGGCGCCGACAAAGGCGGCAAGGATCACGTAAAACAGCACGAACGATAACTTCAGCAGCGGCTTGAGCGATTCCGGGGCATTCCTGGAAACAAGCAGATCGATCGCCACGAAAAGCAGCGCGTTATCTGCAAGCGACGAAAAAAACTGCGCCGCCATAATGGTGTAAAAACCACGGTTCATTCGAAAGTTCGGGTAGCTGGTCTGGGTTGCTTTATACCATGAACGGGTGGCAATCCCAAGAAATCAGCGGTGTGTCGGCAAGCCGCGTCCGGTAAAATACGCGCTCGACGATTCTTTTGCCTGACATCCATGCCGCGTCCGCTGACTGCCACGATTCACCTCGATTCCATGCAACACAACTTACAGCGCGCCCGCGTCTGTGCACCGGGGGCCAATATCTGGGCCGTGGTCAAGGCGAATGCGTACGGACACGGGCTCGCGCTCGGCATGCAAGGTTTCGCGCTGGCCGATGGCCTGGCGCTGATTGAGACCGACAACGCGGTGCGCCTGCGCGCGCTCGGCTGGATCAAGCCGATTTTGCTGCTGGAAGGTATTTTCGACCCGACCGACGTCGCGCTGCTGGCCGAGCACAATCTTAATAGTGCCGTGCATTGCATCGAGCAGATCAAGATGCTGGAATACACCCAACTGTATCGCCCGATCGACGTGCACCTGAAAATGAATACCGGCATGAATCGCCTTGGCTTCATGCCCGACGAGTACGCCGCCGCCCACGCGCGCCTGCGCGCCATTCCCGGCATACGCCACATTACGCTGATGACTCACTTCGCCAATGCCGATGAGCTGGAACATCCGCGCCTGAAGATTGTCGAACAGGTGCGGCGTTTCCATCTGGGCGCCGCCGGGCTGCTGGGCGAGCGCAGTCTGTCGAACTCGGGCGGGGTGCTGCAGCAGGCGGTGCTGGGCGATACCCTGGCCAGCGACTGGGTGCGCCCGGGCATCATGCTGTATGGCGGTACGCCTGGCGGCAAGACCGCTGCCGAGTTCGGTTTGCTGCCGACCATGACGCTGGCCTCTGAAATCATCGGCATCCAGCAATTGCAGGCAGGCGACAGTGTCGGCTATGGCAGCAGCTTTCAGGCCGAACAGCCAATGACGGTCGGGGTGGTTGCTTGTGGTTATGCCGATGGCTATCCGCGTCACGCGCCGCACGGCACGCCGGTGCTGATCGACGGCGTGCGCACCACCTTGATTGGAAGGGTTTCGATGGACATGATGACAGTCGACCTGACGCCCATTCCGAATGCGCGCGTGGGCAGCAAGGCAATTTTGTGGGGCGATGGCTTGCCGATCGATGAAGTGGCCAATGCGGCTGGCACCATCGGCTACGAGCTGATGTGTGCACTGGCACCGCGCGTGCGCGTGCAGGAAGGACGGCTGGGCACCAATGGCTAAGGCAAAAACCAATTACACCTGCACCGAGTGCGGCGCCATCGCCAGCCGCTGGATGGGGCAGTGCGCCGCGTGCCACGCGTGGAACACGATGGTCGAGACGGTGCAGGAAACCGCTGGCGTGAATCGTTTGTCACAGCAGACGCCGCACCGCAGCCTGGCGCAGACCGCGCCGGTGTTGTCGCTGTCCGATATCGACGCGGTCGACGTGCCGCGCTTCGGCACGGGCATCGAAGAATTCGACCGGGTGCTGGGCGGCGGCCTGGTGGCAGGGGGCGTCGTGCTGATCGGTGGCGACCCTGGTATCGGTAAATCGACCCTGTTGCTGCAGGCGTTGGCAAATATTTCGGCCAGCAAGAGTACTTTATATGTGAGTGGCGAAGAATCCGGCGCCCAGATCGCCTTGCGCGCGCGCAGGCTGGGTGTCGATGGCCGCGAACTGAAGCTGCAGGCCGAGATCCAGCTGGAGAAGATTCTCGGCACGCTGGCCGACCTGAAGCCCGAAGTCGCGGTGATCGACTCGATCCAAACCGTCTACTCGGATGCGCTGACGTCGGCGCCCGGTTCGGTGGCCCAGGTCCGCGAGTGTGCCGCGCAGCTGACGCGCGTTGCCAAGCAAACCGGCGTGACTATTATATTAGTGGGCCACGTTACCAAAGAGGGTGCGCTGGCCGGCCCGCGTGTGCTCGAGCACATCGTCGATACGGTGTTGTACTTCGAAGGCGACCCGCAATCGAGCTTCAGACTTGTCCGTGCGATCAAAAATCGCTTCGGCGCCGTCAACGAGCTGGGCGTGTTCGCCATGACCGAAAAAGGGTTGAAGGGCGTGTCGAATCCATCCGCCTTGTTTTTGTCGCAACATGATACGCAAGTCCCGGGCGCTTGTGTGATGGTCACGCAGGAGGGGACGCGGCCGTTGCTGGTGGAAATCCAGGCGCTGGTCGACACCAGCCACTTGCCGAACGCGCGCCGCCTGTCCGTGGGCCTGGAGCAGAATCGCCTGGCCATGCTGCTGGCAGTGTTGCATCGTCACGCCGGCATCGCCGCCTTTGATCAGGATGTGTTCATCAACGCTGTCGGCGGCGTCAAAATTACCGAGCCTGCGGCCGACCTGGCCGTGCTGCTGGCAATTAATTCATCGATGCGCAACAAGCCACTGCCGCGCGGCCTGGTGGTATTTGGTGAGATTGGCCTGGCCGGTGAAATTCGTCCGGCGCCGCGCGGGCAGGAACGCTTGCGCGAAGCTGCCAAGCTGGGGTTTTCAATTGCCATGATCCCCAAAGCAAATGTGCCCAAGCAAAAAATCGAGGGCATGACGATTGTCGCTGTGGAGCGGATCGACGAAGCCTTCAACAAGTTGCGCGAACTCGATTAGGGCGCGGCAAGCAGCCTGCCTGCCTGCCTGCCTGCCGGCCGGACACGTCAACCTGGAAACTTGTGCCGAGCCTGACGGGCTGTCGCCTTGACGATGAGAATCTGTGATATTTCCACTTTGCAATCTTATCGCGCCGTTTATAATACGGCTCGATTGCGTAAAGCATTGGGAATACTGTGGAAGAACAAAGGAAAGCTGAGCGAAAAATCGTCAAAGTGAAGGCTCTGGTCAAACTCGACGACGGCGAGGGCATCATGGGACGCACATTCGATCTGGGCGCAAGCGGCGTTGGCATTGTGCTCGACGTACCGCTGAAGATGGCGATGCAGGCGCGTGTCAGCATCGGCCTGCTGATCAATGGCGTCGTGACACCGATGCACAGCCAGGCCCGCGTGCAATATTGTATCTTTAGTAATGGCGATTACCGAATTGGGTTTCAGTTCCTGCAACTCAATGCCCCGACGGCAACCATGCTGGCAAAATTCTTGCAGTAGCGCTGTGTCGCGATGCCGCATCAACGCCGCATCAACTTGGCATCAACGCAGCATCGAAGCCATATCGAAGTATCTTCGGGCAATTATTCCGGATCGAATGCTCTCCCATACTGAAAGCGGCGAGTGCCAGTGGCCCCGCCGCCTTGTCGGTTGGCCCAGGGGGCCAGTGCACTATTCGTGATAGCGATCATGCAAGCCTTCACCGGCGCCACGTACTTCCGCAACCACTTCGTACGCGACCATACCAGCCATGCCTGCCAGCAGGGCCATGCTCAAAAAATGAAAAAACATGATGAGCCGCTGTCGAGCGACCTCTCCTTTCATCGAGTTGACTGATTCCAAACTAGCAGAATCGGCGTCCGGTGCAAGCAAAACCAAGCGCATGATGCCGGATTTTTTAGCCGGATGACACTA
This sequence comes from Pseudomonadota bacterium, assembly GCA_030853745.1. Classification (GTDB taxonomy): domain Bacteria; phylum Pseudomonadota; class Gammaproteobacteria; order Burkholderiales; family Burkholderiaceae_D; genus JALYUM01. The sequence continues at coordinate 68,823 of JALYUM010000034.1, forward strand.
TGGCAAGGAGAGTGTACCGGGGGCTACTGTGTGCTGAATTTCATGCCCTTCAGTCACACTTGACCCCGTGAGACTGTTTATGACACGTGCATTTTTCGTGTCATAAACCTGTCATATTCGTCATATAGACTGCATCGCATTCACCCCCACTCCTATAGAAGGAAACGTTATGCGTATGAAGCACCTGTTTGCCTCCCTCGTTATCGGCGCCACCGCTGCCGTCACGATGTCGACTGTTTCTGCTGCCGACATGACCGGCGCCGGCGCAACTTTCCCGTATCCGATCTATGCCAAATGGGCTGAAATGTACAAAAAGGCAAGCGGCAACGGCCTGAATTACCAGTCCGTCGGTTCGGGTGCCGGTATTAAACAGATCAAGGCCAAGACCGTCGACTTCGGTGCTTCCGACATGCCGTTGAGCGCAGCGGAACTGACTGAAGCCGGCTTGTTCCAGTTTCCAGCCATCATGGGCGGCGTGGTCACCATCGTGAACTTGCCAGGCATTACTCCAGGCCAGATGAAACTGACGGGTCCGGTCATTGCCGATATCTACCTGGGCAAGATCACCAAGTGGAATGCCCCTGAAATCGTCGCCCTGAACCCGGGCGTGGCGCTGCCAGCCGACGAAATTACCGTCGTGCACCGTGCCGACAGCTCCGGTACGTCGTTCCTGTTCACCGATTACCTGTCGAAAACCAGCGCTGATTTCAAAGCGAAAATCGGTGCCGGCAGTGCAGTCAAGTGGGCCACCGGTGTTGGCGGCAAGGGTAACGATGGCGTTGCAGCCAACGTGCAGCGTATCAAGGGTGCCATCGGCTACGTCGAGTGGGCGTTTGCCAAGAAAAACAAGATGTCGCACACCCAGCTGAAAAACAAGGATGGCGTGTTCCTGCAGCCTGACGACGATGCTTTCAAAGCAGCCGCTGCCGGTGCCGAGTGGACCAAGACCCCTGGTTTCGCGATTGTCCTGACCGATGCTGCCGGCAAAGCCAGCTGGCCGATCACGGGTGTGTCGTACATCCTGATGCACAAGGACCAGGCTGATGCTGCCAAGGGTAAGGAAGTTCTGAAATTCTTTGACTGGGCCTACAAGAACGGCGATGCTGCCGCTGTCGAACTGGACTACGTGCCGATGCCTGGCTCGGTGTCGAAACTGGTCGAAGCTGCCTGGAAGAGCAATCTGAAAGACAGCAGCGGCAAGGCAATCTGGTAAATCCACAGTATTGACGAGCACGTTACGTCGTCATCGAATCATGCAGCCGCCGGCGGAACTTTCGCAGGCGGCTGCACCCACACCTGGAACAGACCCATGAGTGCTCATTCTTCCGCCGCGATTTCTCATTTAGCCGATGGCGTGGCCGACGCGGCAGCGCAGGCCGAATACCTGGCATTACGCGCGACGATGCGCACCCAGCGCATCCAGGATTTTATTTTTCACAAAGTCACCCTGGTGTTTGCGGCCTCGGTGCTGCTGGTATTGCTGGGCATCATCGCGTCGCTCGCGATTGGCGCCGCACCGGCCTTTAAAGAATTCGGTCCCTCCTTCATCACGACGGTGGAGTGGGATCCGGTCAACGAACAGTTTGGTGCGGCGATTGCCATCGTCGGCACGCTGGCCACGTCGATCATCGCGCTGCTGATCGCGTTTCCCATCAGTTTCGGCATTGCCCTGTTCTTGACGGAAATTTGCCCGGTCTGGCTGCGCCGTCCGATGGGCACCGCAGTTGAACTGCTGGCAGGGGTGCCGTCGATCATTTACGGCATGTGGGGCTTTTTTGTCTTCGCCCCATTGTTTGCCGACCACGTCCAGCCGCTGCTGAAAAGCACGCTGGGAAATATTCCGATTATTGGCCAGCTGTTTTCCGGCCCGATGATGGGCATCGGCATACTGGCCGCCGGCCTGATCCTGGCCATCATGATCATCCCTTTTATCTCCTCCGTAATGCGCGATGTGTTCGAAGTGGTGCCGCAGGTACTGAAAGAATCCGCTTACGGGCTGGGCTGCACCAAGTGGGAAGTGGTGCGCAAGATCGTGCTGCCGTACACCCGCACTGGCGTGGTGGGTGGCGTCATGCTGGGCCTTGGCCGCGCGTTGGGCGAGACGATGGCAGTGACGTTCATGATTGGGAATGCGAATAAACTTTCCTGGTCGCTGTTCGCCGCTGGCAATTCCATTTCGTCGACGCTGGCCAATGAATTTGCCGAAGCTGCTACGCCGCTGCACGTTTCCTCGCTGTTCGCGCTGGCCCTGATCCTGTTTGCCATCACCTTTGTCGTGCTGTCGGCAGCAAAACTCATGTTGGCGGGAATGTCCCGCAAGGAAGGCACGAAATGAGTGCAGAGATGACGACCAACGCCGCCGCAGCCAATCCGGCGATGAATCCGGTCTACCGCAAGCGCTTGCTGCGTCACCGCATCGGCATCGCCTTGTCGGTGCTGGCGATGGGCATCGGCCTGGCGGTGCTGTTGTGGATTCTGGCCACACTGCTGATCAAGGGCTTTGGCGGCCTGTCGGTGGCGATGTTTGCGCACGATACGCTGGCGCCGGGTAGTCCTGATGGTGGCTTGCGCAATGCCATCGTCGGCAGCCTGATGATGGTGGGCCTGTCGACGCTGGTGAGCACGCCGATCGGCATTTTGGCGGGCATCTACCTCGCCGAGTACGGCGAGCGCAACAAGTTCGCGCAGGTGACACGGTTTGTGACCGACATCATGCTGTCGGCGCCATCGATTGTCATCGGCCTGTTCGTGTATGCCCTGTACGTGGCCAAGTCGCACCATTTCTCGGGGTACGCCGGTTCCATCGCACTGTCGCTGATCGCCGTGCCGGTGGTGGTGCGCACCACCGACAATATGCTGCGCCTGGTGCCGAACAGCTTGCTCGAGGCCGCGTTTGCCCTCGGTGCGCCACGCTGGAAAGTGGCGATGATGGTGCGTCTGCGCGCCGTGAATGCCGGCGTCGTGACCGGTGTCCTGCTGGCCGTGGCACGCATCGCCGGCGAAACCGCGCCGCTGCTGTTCACGGCGCTGAACAATCAGTTCTTCAGCACCGACATGAACGCACCATTGGCGAATATGCCAGTAGTAATTTATCTGTATGCCATGAGCCCTTACGATGACTGGCGCGCACTCGCATGGGGCGGCGCACTGCTCGTAACTTTCAGCGTATTGCTTTTGAACATACTCTCGCGTACCGTCTTCAGCCAGAAGACGCCGCGCTAATTGATCGTTAATTGATCGTGACCACCATGACTCCTCCAATGCCAACGCCGATTCCGACCGCGACCGCCCGTCCTGCGAAAACAATTGAAATTTCGAACCTGAATTTCTTTTACGGCAAGACGCAAAGTCTGACCAACGTCAACCTCGATATCCACGACAAGCAGGTCACTGCCTTTATCGGCCCATCCGGCTGTGGCAAATCGACGCTGCTGCGCACGCTCAACCGCATGTATGACCTGTATCCGGGGCAACGCGCGGAAGGCTCGATCCGTTATCGCGGCCACAACATCCTCGAGCCGGGCCAGGATGTGAACATGCTGCGCGCCAAGGTCGGGATGGTGTTCCAGAAGCCGACGCCGTTTCCCATGTCCATCTACGACAACATCGCGTTCGGCGTGCGCCTGTACGAAAACCTGTCGAAGGGTGCAATGGACGAGCGCGTCGAGTGGGCTCTGAAAAAAGCGGCACTGTGGAACGAGGCAAAAGACAAGCTGAACAAAAGTGGCCTGTCGTTGTCCGGCGGCCAGCAGCAGCGCCTGTGCATCGCCCGCGGCGTGGCAGTCAAGCCGGATGTGTTGCTGCTCGATGAGCCAACCTCGGCGCTCGATCCGATCTCGACGGCAAAAGTCGAAGAGCTGATCAGTGAGCTGAAGCAGGACTACACGATTGCGATCGTCACGCACAATATGCAGCAGGCAGCACGCTGTTCAGACTTCACCGCCTATATGTATCTGGGCGAAGTCGTCGAATTTGGCGAGACCGATCAATTGTTCATGAATCCTGCGCGCAAAGAAACCCAGGATTACATCACCGGCCGGTTCGGCTGACCCCAATAACAAGACGGAGAGCAGCATGATAGGTGAGCATTCATCCAAACAGTACGACAATGAACTGGAAGCCATTCGCTCCAAAGTGCTGCTGATGGGCGGCATGGTGGAAACGCAGTTTGAACAGGCAATGGAGTGCTTTCGCATCGGTAACGACGAAAATGCCGACCGCGTTATCGCCGACGACGACAACGTCAACCAGCTCGAAGTGGCGCTGGACGACGCCTGCAGCCATTTGATTGTGCGCCGCCAGCCGACGGCCAACGATTTGCGCACCGTCATGGCAACCATCAAGGTCATTACCGATCTCGAGCGCATTGGCGATGAATCGAGCAAGATTGCCCGTACATCGAAGTCATTGCACAGCCGCGGTGCGGTCAGCAACCTGGCGCATTTCGACATGATGCGCACGATGTCGCTGGCGACGACGGAAATGCTGCACGATGCACTGGACGCGTTCGCGCGCCTTGACGGCAAGCAGGCAATGGCGATCATCGCGCAAGATGCGCTCATCGACCACGAATTCAAGACCATCCTACGCAATCTGATCACGTTCATGATGGAAGATCCGCGCACCATTTCGTCGGCACTGGATACCTTGTGGGTGGCGAAAGCCATCGAGCGTATCGGCGATCATGCAAAGAACATCGCCGAATACGTCATCTACGTCGTTGAAGGCAAGGACATCCGCCACACCAAGCCGGCTGAGTCCGAGCGTCCGGTGGTGTGAGGATGGCGGCCATGGAAACCACCGTGCTGGTGGTCGAAGACGAGCCGGCGATTGTCGAATTGGTGAGCTACTCATTACGGGAGGCTGGCTGGAAGATCAAGTCGGTGGCCAGCGCGGGTGACGCCTGGGCGGCCCTCTGCAACCAGCGCCCGCAGCTGATGCTGCTCGACTGGATGTTGCCGGACCAGAGCGGCCTGCGCCTGCTGTCGCGCATGCGCGCGGACCGCAATTTTGCCGATATTCCCGTCATCATGCTGACCGCCAAAAGCATGGAAGAAGACAAGCTGGCGGGGCTCAATACCGGCGCCGATGATTACGTTACCAAGCCATTTTCGCCGCGCGAGTTGCTGGCGCGTTCGCGTGCACTGCTGCGTCGCAAGAGTCCGCATGATGCCGAAGAGCCTATGCGCGCCGGCAAGCTGGTGCTCGATCCTTCCAGTGTATCGGTCGAAGTTGACGGAAAAAAAATTGATATCGGCAATGCCGAATTCAAATTGCTGAAATTCTTGCTGGCCCACCGCGAGCGGGTATTTTCGCGCAGTCAATTGCTCGACAAAGTCTGGGGTGATGCCAGCGTGATCGAGGAGCGTACCGTCGACGTGCATGTGCTGCGCTTGCGCAAGGCATTGAAGGAGCAGGAGGGCTTGATCCGCACGATTCGCAGTGTCGGCTACATGCTGTCGGAAAAAGCATGAATCCAAAGTTGCTTTTTTGGGTACCGGCGTTGCTGCGCGCTGCCGGCGTGTGCGCATTGACCGGACTGGCCTGGCTGATCGCCGGGCCGGTACCGGCACTGGCATTGGCGCTGACAATCATCGTCGCCGCCTTGTTCGTGCAACTGGTGTACCTGAAACAGCTGGGCGACTGGTTGAACGACCCGGACAGCGGCAAATTGCCGGACGGGTGGGGCGCCTGGACCGATATTTTTGCGCGCCTGTACCGCATTCGCCGCGGCGACGAGCGCAATCAGGCCGAGCTGACCGAATGGCTGACGCGCTTTCGCCAGGCCATGCATCTGCTGCCGGAAGGCGTCGCAATCATGGACGATGTGCTGTTCCTCGAATGGTGCAATCCTGCCGCTGAAAAACATCTTGGCCTGACACTTGAGCGCGATAAAGGGCGCCGCGTCACGAATTTGATTCGCCATCCCGAATTCATCGATTACATCATTCTGGGCAGATACGAGCAGCCGCTGACGTTGTCCATTCGCGGCCGCAAACTGGTCTGCCAGATTATTCCGTTTGAAAACCGGCGCCAGATTCTGGTGACCCACGACGCGACGGAAACCGAGCGCATCGAAGAAATGCGGCGCGACTTTATTGCCAACGCTTCGCACGAGTTGCGCACCCCGCTGACAGTGGTGGTGGGCTTTCTCGAAATTGCGATGAACGATCCCGGCCTGGATGCCGCCACGCGCAAATCGCATCTGACACTGATGACCGAGCAGGCTGAACGCATGCAGCGCCTGATCGAGGACATGCTGACGTTGTCACGCCTGGAATCGACCGATGCACCGTTGCGGCGCGAAGTGGTGGACGTCAAATTGGTGGTGGAGTCGGTGGCCGCAGAGGCGCGTGCGCTGTCGGGCGGGCGCCACGACATCACGTTGACGGTCGATGGCCCCGATGTAATGGGCAATGCCGAGGAACTGCGCAGCGCGTTCGGCAACCTCGCGTCGAACGCGGTGCGCTATACCCCGGCTGGGGGCACCATTGCGCTGCGTTGGCAGCGTGGCGATGACGACCTGCAATTTTCAGTGGCCGACAGCGGCATCGGCATTGATTTCCAGCACATTGCGCGCTTGACCGAACGTTTTTTCCGCGTCGACAAGAGCCGTTCACGCGAGACCCAGGGCACCGGCCTGGGGCTTGCCATCGTCAAACACGTATTGCTGCGGCATGGCGGCAAGCTGTCGATCGTGTCCGAAGCGGGGAAGGGCAGCACGTTCACGGCGTCGCTGCCCGCCAACTGAACGGCGCGGTACAATCGGGGCTCATTTCGTTTTTGATGGGCCCCATGATTTCTCGCCGCTCGTTGTTATCCTCGCTGGCCGCACTGGCCTCCTTTGCCCTGGCTGGTTGCGGTTCCACCCCGGTCATGCCGCCGGCTGTTCCTGCTGCAGTGGCCGTCAAGCCACTCCCGCCTTCCCGTAAAATCAAGATCGGCCTCGCCCTCGGCGGCGGCGCGGCGCGCGGGTTTGCGCACATTGGCGTGATCAAGGCACTCGAGGCGCAGGGCATCGTTCCGGACATTGTCGTTGGCACCAGCGCCGGCAGCGTGGTGGGCGCGCTGTACGCAGCCGGTGCGAATGGCTTCGAGCTGCAACGCACGGCAATGGACATGAATGAAGCCGAGATCTCCGACTGGGCCATGCCATTCTTCAGCAAGGGTTCCGGCGTGCTGAAGGGCGACGCGCTGCAAAATTATGTCAACAGGGCAGTGCGGAATGTGCCGATCGAACGCCTGAAAATTCCGTTTGGTGCAGTGGCCACCGATTTAAATACCGGCAAGCCGATCCTATTCCAGCGCGGAAATACCGGCCAGGCAGTGCGCGCGTCGTCCAGCGTGCCGAGCGTGTTTCAGCCCGTCAAGATTGGTGGACACAGCTATGTCGACGGCGGCCTTGTGGCCCCGGTGCCAGTCAAGTTCGCCAAGGACATGGGTGCCGATTTTGTGATTGCCGTAAATATTTCGACGCAGACCGAAGCGCAGGCTGCCGCCAGTTCGCTGGAAGTACTGATGCAGACGTTCAGCATCATGGGCCAGCGCCTGAATTTCTTTGAACTGAAAGAAGCCGATATTGTCATCGCACCGGCGCTGGGCGCCATGGGTGGCAGCGATTTTGCCGGCCGCAACCGTGCAATCCTGGCCGGCGAGCAGGCCGCAGCCGCAATGATGCCGCAAATCAAAGCCAAGATACTCGCCAAGCAACAACAACTCTCTCCACAATAGGAAGCAAGAAAATGCAAACGAAACCGTACCTGACCCTGGTCGATGTGAAAAAAATTGCTGCTGGTGCCGAAGCGGAAGCTGTGGCCAACAACTGGAGTGTCGTGATTGCCATCGTCGATGATGGCGGCCACCTGATGTGGCTGCAGCGTCTCGACGGTGTCGCTCCTATCTCGTCGCATATTGCACCTGCCAAGGCGGCCACAGCCGCACTGGGTCGGCGCGAATCGAAAATCTATGAAGACCTCATCAACAATGGCCGCTTCTCTTTCCTTTCTGCACCGGTACTGGAAGGCATGCTGGAGGGCGGCGTGCCGATCGTCGTCGACGGCCATGTGGTGGGCGCAGTCGGCGTGTCCGGCGTGAAATCGGCGGAAGATGCGCAAATTGCCAAAGCCGGGATTGCCGCGCTGGGCCTGTAAGTCACGCAAAAAATCGCCATCGGGCTTCCGGTGGCGATTGCCGAAATGGGTAGAAAGCGCTATACTTCGGAGGTTTAGCCATTCACTTACCTGCCGTAGCGACTACCCACCATCCCTCATTCAACACGACCTCCACACCTGGCTTATCAAGCGTCGGGTCAGCTTGGATGTCGGTCTGACGTGGCGCAGCTACGGTAACTTTATTCGGGAGTTACCTTGCCGCCATTTTTTTCTGGCCCAGCCGTTCCAGCCATCCTGGCTCTTGCAGACGGCACCCTATTCAAAGGATTTTCGATTGGCGCGGCCGGCCATACTACCGGGGAAGTGGTGTTCAACACCGCCATGACCGGGTATCAGGAAATCCTGACCGACCCCAGCTATTCGCGCCAGATCGTCACGTTGACGTACCCGCACATCGGTAACACCGGTGTGAACCCGGAAGACGTCGAAGCGTCGAAAGTCCATGCTGCCGGCCTGATCATTCGCGACTTGCCGCTGCTGGCCTCGAACTTCCGCTCGACCCAGTCGCTGTCGGACTATCTGAAGGCCGAAAACATCGTTGCCATTGCCGGTATCGATACGCGCAAGCTGACCCGTCTGCTGCGCGAGAAGGGTGCCCAGAGCGGCGCCATCGTCGTCGGCCAGCAGGGCAATGAGCCGTCCGCTGCGCAGGCGCTGGAACTGGCCCGCTCGTTCCCCGGTCTTGCCGGCCTTGACCTGGCCAAGGTTGTCTCCACCAAGGTTGCTTACGAGTTTACCGACACCGAGTGGCAACTGGGCACCGGCTATGGAAAGCTGACCGATCCACAATTTCACGTGGTGGCGTTCGACTACGGCGTCAAGCGTAACATTCTGCGCATGCTCACCGAGCGTGGCTGCAAGGTCACCGTGCTGCCGGCCCAGTCCACTGCGGCCGATGCACTGGCGCTCAATCCTGACGGTATCTTCCTGGCCAATGGCCCGGGCGACCCGGAGCCGTGCGATTACGCCATTGCGGCCAGCCGCGAGCTGATTGAAAAAGGCATTCCAACCTTCGGCATCTGCCTCGGTCACCAGATCATGGCGCTGGCCTCCGGCGCCAAAACGCTGAAAATGAAATTCGGCCACCACGGCGCCAATCATCCGGTCCAGGATCTCGATTCGAAGAAGGTCATGATCACGTCGCAGAACCACGGTTTTGCCGTCGATGCGGCCACCTTGCCGGCCAATTGCCGCGTCACGCACGTGTCGCTGTTCGACGGTTCGCTGCAGGGTTTTGCCCGTACCGACAAGCCGGCGTTCTGTTTCCAGGGCCATCCGGAAGCGTCGCCAGGCCCGGCCGATGTTGCCTATTTGTTTGACCGTTTTATCGGCCTGATGAAAACGGGCATTGAAAAAAAGCTGGAGAATAAGTAATGCCTAAACGTAATGATATTAAAAGCATCCTGATTATTGGCGCAGGTCCGATCATCATTGGCCAGGCGTGTGAATTCGATTATTCCGGCGCCCAGGCATGCAAGGCGCTGCGCGAAGAAGGCTTCAAAGTCATCCTCGTGAACAGCAATCCGGCCACCATCATGACCGACCCGGAAATGGCCGACGTCACGTACATCGAGCCGATTACCTGGAAGGTGGTCGAGAAGATCATCGCCAAGGAACGGCCAGATGCCATCTTGCCGACCATGGGTGGCCAGACCGCACTCAATTGCGCACTTGACCTGCATCACAATGGCGTACTGGAAAAGTACAACGTTGAACTGATCGGCGCATCGCCGGAAGCCATCGACAAAGCGGAAGACCGCTCGAAATTCAAACAGGCGATGACGAAAATCGGCCTCGGTTCGGCGCGTTCCGGCGTGGCGCATACCATGGAAGAATCGTGGGTGGTGCAGCGTGAAATGGGCTTCCCGACGATTATCCGTCCATCGTTCACGATGGGTGGCAGCGGCGGCGGTATCGCGTACAACGAAGAAGAATTCGAGACCATCTGCAAGCGCGGCCTGGAAGCATCGCCGACGTCGGAACTGCTGATCGAAGAATCCCTGATCGGCTGGAAAGAGTACGAGATGGAAGTCGTGCGGGACACGGCCGATAACTGCATCATCATCTGCTCGATCGAAAACCTTGATCCGATGGGCGTGCATACCGGTGACTCGATTACCGTGGCGCCAGCGCAGACATTGACGGACAAGGAATACCAGATCATGCGCAATGCCTCCCTGGCAGTGCTGCGTGAAATTGGCGTCGATACCGGCGGGTCGAATGTGCAGTTTGCGATTAACCCCGATGACGGCCGCATGATTGTCATCGAGATGAACCCGCGCGTATCGCGTTCGTCGGCACTGGCGTCGAAAGCTACTGGCTTCCCGATTGCGAAAGTCGCGGCGAAACTGGCGGTCGGCTTTACGCTGGACGAACTGCGCAACGATATTACCGGTGGCGCGACGCCGGCGTCGTTCGAACCATCGATCGATTATGTCGTCGTCAAGGTGCCGCGTTTTACGTTCGAAAAATTCCCGACTGCCGATCAGCATCTGACCACCCAGATGAAATCAGTGGGCGAAGTAATGGCAATTGGCCGCACGTTCCAGGAAGCGTTTCAAAAAGCGCTGCGCGGCCTGGAAGTGGGCGTCGATGGGCTGAATGAAAAAACGCGCGACCGCGAAACCATCGAAGAAGAACTCGGCGAGCCGGGTCCGGACCGCATCTGGTACGTGGGCGACGCATTTGCCCAGGGTTTCACGCTCGAAGAAGTGCACCAGCTCACCCATATCGATCCATGGTTCCTCGTGCAGATCAAGGAAATCGTCGACATCGAATTGTGGCTCGATACGCAAAAGCTGGATGCGCTGGATAAACCGCTGCTCTATAAACTGAAGCAAAAAGGTTTCTCGGATCGCCGCCTGGCGTTTCTGCTGCAGGTAAAGCCGGCAGAAGTGCGTGCGCGCCGTCACGAAATGAATATTCGTCCGGTGTACAAGCGCGTTGACACCTGCGCCGCGGAATTTGCCACCAATACTGCGTACATGTATTCGACGTACGACGAAGAATGCGAATCGCATCCAACCGATAAAAAGAAAATCATGGTGCTGGGCGGTGGCCCGAACCGCATCGGCCAGGGTATCGAGTTTGATTACTGCTGCGTCCACGCGGCATTGGCGATGCGCGAGGATGGTTACGAAACCATTATGGTCAACTGCAATCCGGAAACCGTGTCGACCGACTACGACACGTCGGATCGCCTGTATTTTGAATCGCTGACACTGGAAGACGTGCTGGAAATCGTCGAACTGGAAAAGCCGGTCGGCGTGATCGTGCAATACGGCGGTCAGACGCCACTGAAACTCGCACTGGATCTGGAAGCGAACGGCGTGCCGATCATCGGTACCTCGCCGGACATGATCGACGCTGCCGAAGACCGTGAGCGGTTCCAGAAACTGCTGCAAACCCTCGGTTTGCGTCAGCCGCCAAACCGCACCGCGCGTACCGAAACCGAAGCGCTGGCATTGGCCCAGGAAATCGGTTATCCACTGGTGGTGCGTCCGTCGTATGTACTGGGTGGTCGTGCGATGGAAATCGTGCACGAGCAGCGCGACCTGGAACGTTACATGCGCGAAGCGGTCAAGGTATCGCACGATTCGCCGGTACTGCTGGACCGTTTCCTGAACGACGCCATCGAAGTCGATGTCGATTGCATCTCTGACGGCGAGACGACGTTTATCGGCGGCGTGATGGAACACATCGAACAAGCTGGCGTGCACTCGGGCGATTCGGCCTGCTCGCTGCCACCGTATTCGCTGTCGAACGACACCATCGCCGAACTGAAACGTCAGACGTCATTGATGGCCAAAGGTTTGAATGTGATCGGCCTGATGAATGTGCAGTTCGCGATCCAGCAAAAAGAAGTCGATGGCGCATTGCAGGACACGGTTTTTGTGCTGGAAGTGAATCCGCGCGCATCGCGCACGGTGCCATTCGTGTCGAAAGCCACCGGCCTGCAACTGGCGAAAATTGCAGCGCGCTGCATGGTGGGCCAGACGCTGGCGCAGCAGGGCATCACGAAGGAAGTGATTCCACCGTATTTCTGCGTCAAGGAAGCGGTATTCCCGTTCGTGAAATTTCCGGGCGTCGATACCATTCTCGGCCCTGAAATGAAATCGACCGGTGAAGTGATGGGTGTCGGCAAAACCTTCGGGGAAGCCTTCGTCAAATCGCAGCTTGGTGCAGGCATCAAATTGCCGACGTCGGGCAAGGCTTTCCTGTCAGTAAAAGGGTCCGACAAACCGCGTACCGTGCAAGTGGCGCGCGACCTGGTCGAGCTGGGCTTTACGCTGGTCGCGACCAAGGGCACGGCGGCCGTGATTGCGGCTGCAGGAATTCCCGTCACGCCAGTCAATAAAGTGCTGGAAGGTCGTCCGCATATCGTCGACATGATCAAGAACCACGAGATCGCTTTTGTTGTGAACACGGTCGAAGAAAAGCGCAGCGCCATCGTCGATTCGCGTACTATCCGTACATCGGCTCTGGCCGCGCGTAGCGTGACGTACACCACCATCGCCGGTGCAGAAGCTGCGATCGAGGGAATGCGCCATCTGGACGAGATGCAGGTCTACGATTTACAAGGTCTGCATAAAACCTTAAACTAAGCAGCAAGCAATACCCGTCAACCACAGAGAATCGCGCGATTCGCCATCGCGTGGCTCTGTGGTTTTCGCTTGTTGCTCCCGAGTTGCTACCGGGTTGCGCGCGTGCGCACCCGCCACGAATAAGAGAAGCAAATTTATGAATACATCTGTCCCACTGACAAAATTCGGTGCCGAACTGCTGAAAAATGAACTGCATCAGCTGAAAACCAAGGAACGCCGGATCGTCATCGACGCAATCTCCGAAGCGCGTTCGCACGGCGACCTGTCCGAGAACGCCGAATACGATGCCGCCAAGGAACGCCAGGCGTTCGTCGAAGGCCGCATTGCCGAGCTCGAAGGCAAACTTGGCGCCGCGCAGATCATCGATCCGACCGCGCTGGATGCTGAAGGGCGCGTGGTTTTTGCCGCCACCGTCGACCTGGAAGACCTGGAAAACGGCCAGAAGGTCAGCTACCAGATCGTCGGTCTCGACGAAGCCGACCTGAAATTGAGCAAGGTCTCCGTAACGTCGCCCATCGCGCGCGCCTTGATCGGCAAGTATGCCGGAGACGTCGTTGAAGTGCAGGCACCGTCCGGCCCGCGCGAATACGAAATTCTCGAAGTCCGCTACATCTGATGGTGTTTGCACGCCTGCGCTTGCTGGTGGCCGTGTTCTGGGCCGGCAGCCTGTGGACGATTGGCTACCTGGTGGCGCCGACGCTGTTTGCGACGCTGCACGACAGTGTGCTGGCAGGAACCATCGTCGGCAGCCTGCTGAACAGCGAAGCGTGGGTATCAATCGTTTGCGCAGCGCTGTTGTTTGTGCTGGTGAGCACGGCGCGCGCGATGGATGCAGTGCAGAAGCGGCGCCTGAACATTATCGTTGGCATCATGGTTGCGTGCGCGCTGGCGATTTATTCAGGTGTCCAGCCAGCCATGGCGGCGCTCAAGGAGGCCGCTGGAGCAGTGCCCATGCGCCAGTCGCCGCAGTGCACGCAGTTTGCCATCCTGCATGGCGTATCGCAGTGTTTGTATGTCGTGGAGAGTGTACTGGCAGCTGTGCTGGTGATCCGGATGCGCTAAGCGTATCGGCGTTGTTCGTCGCCCCCGCGTATGGGGAGCGACGTTTTGTAGTGCTTTTACTTCCCCAGCGCGCTTTTCTTCGGGCTGGTCTGACGCGGCTTGGCACGCTTGATGGTGCCGCCTTCGGTCACGCGTTCGTTTCCTTTGATCATGACCTTGGTCACGCTCGGGCGTTTGGTGCCGCTGGCACTGGCCTTAACGATGGTGACCTCGCGCATGCCTTTGCCGGCTTTGCTGCTGCGCTCCTTGACTACTTCGACTTTCGGACGATACAGGACCAGCAGTTTGCCAATGTGCTGGATCGGTGCAGCGTCGAGTTCGGTGCAAATGGTGTCGTACATCTCGGCGCGTGCTTCGCGATCGTCGCCGAAGACGCGTACCTTGATCAGACCGTGTGAATCGAGGCTGGCCGAAATTTCTTTTTTGACCGAATCGGTCAAGCCCGCTTCGCCAATCATGACGACTGGCTTGAGCGCATGGGCTTCTGCGCGCAGGGCGCTGCGCTCGACGGGGGTAAGTTTTAGCATAATATTTTTTGAAATCCTTTAAAAGCAGTATTCTACGCGAATGGCAAAGAAAAAATTAAACAAGAACTGGTTACACGACCACATTAATGACCCGTACGTGAAGCAAGCGCAGAAAGACGGATACCGGGCCCGGGCGGCCTACAAATTGAAGGAAATTGACGAGAGCGAGAAGCTCCTCAAGCATGGCCAGGTGATTGTCGACCTGGGCTGTACACCGGGCAGCTGGGCCCAATACGCCCGGCGCAAATTGTCAGGTTCGGAAGGCGGCGGTATTTCCGGCACCATCATTGGCCTCGACATGCTGCCGATGGAGCCGATTGCCGATGTCAATTTCATCCAGGGCGACTTCCGCGATGCACGCCCGGTGCGGGAGCTGAATGTTTTGCTGGCGGGACGCAAGGCTGACGTGGTGTTGTCGGATATGGCACCCAACTTGTCCGGTATTCCGACAGCCGATTCGGCGCGGATGGAACATCTGATCGATCTGGCCATTGAATTTGCGCAGCAACACATGAAGCCAAGCGGAGCATTGCTGGTCAAATGTTTCAAGGACATGGGTTTCAGCCAGGTTGTGGAAAAATTCCGCGCCGAGTTCAAAGTGGTAAAGCAGGTAAAGCCGAAGGCGAGTCGCGACAAGTCGTCTGAAATTTTTCTGCTCGGACGCGGTCTGAAGAATACCGTCGACCGGAATGCCAACGATGCAGAGCAATCTGCCCTTGATATTTGAGCTGATAGCCGCACATCACACGCGTAGGGCAGTGTTTGTGCGGCAGGATTGGCCTTTGATAGGTCCTGGATTGTCCACACACTACCCATTTCAGTGGTATTTTCGGCGTCTGCAGCCGGGCGTGTGTGGCACGGCCTGCGCATTACGAGTAAAATCGACGAGTAATATCGGCGTTGTGTATAGGTAAAGATGCGTGTCGCATCCAAGGAGTTTTCGTGAATAATATGTTTTCCAAATCCGCCATCTGGGTGGTCGTCGCGCTGCTGTTGTTCATGCTGTTCAAGCAGTTCGATAATCACAGCGCCAGCAGCGGCAGCAAGACCATTGCTTATTCCGACCTCCTGAGCGACGTCAAGTCGCGCCAGTTGAAGGATGTCGTCATCGAAGGGCAGAACATCACGGCCACCCGTGCTGACGATACCAAGGTGCGCGCTACCGCCACCTTGCTCGATCGCGGCCTGGTCAGCGATCTGGTGAACAGCGGCGTACATTTCGATGTGAAGCCGCCTGAAGAGCCAGGCTTCCTGCAACAAATTTTCATTTCCTGGTTCCCGATGCTGTTGCTGATTGGTGTCTGGGTATTTTTCATGCGTCAGATGCAGGGCGGCGGCAAGGGCGGGGCATTCTCGTTTGGCAAGTCCAAAGCCCGCATGATGGATGAAACCAACAACACGGTCACTTTTGCCGATGTCGCCGGGTGCGATGAAGCGAAGGAAGAAGTCAACGAGATCGTCGATTTCCTGAAGGATCCGACCAAATTCCAGAAACTTGGCGGGCGCATTCCACGCGGCGTGTTGATGGTGGGCCCTCCGGGCACCGGTAAAACCTTGTTGGCGCGCGCCATTGCAGGCGAAGCCAAAGTGCCATTCTTCTCGATTTCAGGTTCCGACTTTGTCGAAATGTTTGTCGGTGTCGGCGCCAGCCGTGTCCGTGACATGTTCGAGAATGCCAAGAAACACTCGCCTTGCATCATCTTTATCGATGAGATCGATGCAGTAGGTCGCCATCGTGGCGCCGGCATGGGTGGTGGCAACGACGACGATGACGCCGGAGCTAGCTTCAAAGCCATCCATCTCGACCAATAACTGGTTCAGGGTCTGTTCGCGCTCGTCGTGACCGCCGCCCATACCGGCTCCGCGGTGGCGTCCGACCGCATCAATCTCATCGATGAAGATAATGGCCGGAGCGTTTTCTTTGGCCTGGCTGAACAGGTCACGCACGCGGCTGGCACCG